>JAIVWD010000179.1:0-7132 GCA_049190315.1 Deltaproteobacteria bacterium
ACATAGGCAAAGATATCAACTTTAAAAGAAAATTGGTGTCAAAGCTTGAATTGTGAATTAAGTTTTTCAAATTGGTTTTTCACTTTTTTATCTTTATTCATCTTCTCTTTAAATGTTTTCACACAATGACTGATAGCAGAGTAACTCATATTAAAAAGCTGCCCTAACTTTTCATTGGTCATTAATCCTTTATTCCAAAGTAAATAAACGATTAAATCACGTTTGTGTTTATCTATACCATGCAATCGCTTTGCCTGAACACATTTATCAATATCAATTTGAACGATTTTCGCAGATTTTTTTAATAAATCTTCCACATTGATATCTTTTGCCAAATGCTTTTGCTGAGGCAAATCATTGTGGGGGATATCCGGTAAAAACCGCTTTCGAATTTTATCAACAAATTTTTTAGCGCCTAAAATCATACCATGGTGAAGATCCTCCAGAAGTCGCTTCTCTTCCTTTGCATATTTTTGAACCTTTTCCCGATATTGCTTATGTTTATTAGAGCCTTTAAAATATGATAAAATTACTTGAGTGGATAACCAGTCCGGGCATTTCTTAGCATAAGCATAGATTGGATAGCTGCTCCATTTATAGTCTATCAAACGGCTTGCAATTCCAGCTCTTAATGGATTTCGATGGATATAACAGGATAACTGCGTAACATATGCATTATTTTGAACCAGGATGCTTTTATACCGCCCCTGGAACAAATGACCTTTTTTTAAGTTTTGGTTATTGAATCTTCGGGTATAGGTCGTGCCAAACCATTGCATTGCCTTTTTTAAATTTGCACGATTGGTTCTTACCAGGAGATGATAATGATTGGACATTAAAACATAGGCAAAGATATCCACTTTAAAACGTTCCGACATTTCCGAGATCGTTTCTAAAAACAAATTTCGATCAGCGTCATTTAAATAAATATGCTGTCCGTCATTTCCCCGGGACATTAAGTGATATAATGCGCCTTCATATTCAATTCGCCATGCTCTACCCATACTGATTTTCCTAAATGATAGTGGCTTAATTGTCAAGCATTAATTCACAATTCAAGCTTTGACACCGATTCCAGATTGACACCGATCCTCTTTCTCAATTCAAGCTTTGACACCAATCCTCTTTCTGCATGTTCCGCCGATCTCATGCGTTCCTCGATGGATCGTTAATCTCATCTTGGTTAATCCAATTTTTTGATATCAAGTCTGTTGTTCAATTGTATGACTTTAATGGATGAATTCTTTTGTTTAAGTTCCTCTATACTTTTCTTGGCTAACTCCGAGTAGCCCATAACCACGATAACACCTGAAACACCAGGCACAATGTTAATGCTGTAAGGACTATCAAACATGCCTAATTCTCGCTTCTGCTTAAAGTTCTTCTCATAACATTCTTTATAATCTTTAAAATTATCTTCGATCCTTTTCACATAATCCTTTAATTGGTTAATAACTTTGCCTTTAAGTTCAGGGTTGTTCCCCAGTTTAACTTCTACTATACAGAATTGATAATTACTATTTTCTTTTCTTTTAAGCGTTAACAAGTCCATCTTGGTTTTAGAGACCTTGTCAATGACCTGCCTATCAATGATTAACAAATCATCTCTATTTACGTTGTCGGTCATTAACATCTGTTCGTAAATAATTTCTTCTTGGAAATAGTTTTTTTTGACCTTACTGGCCATTGAATTTAGGTTTTCAGAGTTGAAGAAAGGGTGTAATTGCTTTCTTGGAAATTTAAATATCAAATACCTCTTTTTTATAACCGGATCGAATTTTTTTCTGATTTTATCATTTACAAATTTGCGATGAATACTTACCTCATATTGTCCAATAAATTTTTTATATAAAATTTTTCCGATGCTATTTCCCTTGTAGTATAGGTTAAAATAGCCATTCCTGATCTGTAAATCATACTCAAACCCGGAGATCTTAATTCTCTTAACCAGAAAAGCAAAATCGGATATAATCGTTTCGAAAGCTTCTTCATCTGGGATATATCGCTTAATAACAGGCCTTCTCATAATGTCACCATGTAGTACCAGGCGAATAGTTTAAATAGATGAAAATTGAAGATATCTTGCCAACTGCGTAACTTAAGATTCAGATGATTCTAATACAGATAGGGTTTGCATATCACAAATTCTAAAGTTTTTCAATTTATTACGTGAATTGCAGCAAGGCAATTGCACCCATTGGGATTGCTTTTCGCGGCTATTTGTCAAATCTAATAACGATATAATCTTAACGCACCTTTTTAGTTGAATTATCAAAATAATTTTGTTGTTGTATCAAAATAATGCTATGAAAAGAATTTAAATTACTGAAATACTGGTACAAATTCTAATTGAAAAAGCATAGGCAATGTGCCATATTCATCACATGGATGTGAATGATACGCACATATTGATTTTCGATAATTCACCGCAAAGACGCAGAGAACGCAAAGAGAAGATGGATTTTCCTTAAATTAAGCAGTAAGATAGAACAGACACTAAATCGTATGTCACGGTCTGACAATGATCCTCGTTAACTTTGACAGGATTTTATCTAATTTATTGACATTAAAGTCTGTGGCTGTCCGTGTGTGTCTGTGGCTAAATTACAACAAAAGGAGATAAGGAAAAATAAATATGAATCGGAAACTATATGGAAGATATATCGTCTCGGACCCCGAGATTTGTCACGGTAAACCGACGTTTCGCGGTACACGCATTATGGTTGCAGATGTTCTGGAACAAGTTGCAGATGGGCTGGACTGGGAGACGATTATCGAAGAATGGCGTGGCAGTATTGCCGAAGAAGCAATCGCCGAAGCAATTAGTCTGTCAAGGCAGGCTTTTCTTGAACATAAGGAATTGAGGGATTTGGGAATTGAGAGATGATAAAATACGATTTAGACATGTTAAAACAAACCTTGCAAGATTCTCCTGAAGTAGCCGCGGCTTACCTTTTTGGCTCTGCTGTAATTAATGCGCCTGTAGTTAATGACCTGGATATACTTCTATTAGTCTACCCGGATATAGACAAGAATATTGCTTACTTTGATTTGGTCTCCCGGATATCAGAAGCCCTGACTTTGCCGGAGGAAAAGATAGACATCCTTTTCTTCGATCTTCAGGAAGCAGATCCGGATATCCTTTATGAGGCCGTTAACAATGGAGTTTTGCTGAAAAACGAGTCTCCTGAATTGCTTGGCGAAAGCATCGAAAAACTATCGCTTTACTTGATACAAAATGAGTTCATTATAACGAGAGCAAAGCAGTTGCGACATGAACAACTGGAGGTGTTTTGTGCTGATTGATATAGACCGCATTGAAAAATACCTGAATGATATTACCACTGAGGTATATGATGTTAAATCTATCCTCAATGAGCCGGATGAACAGGTATTGCAAGATCGTCACCTAATCAAAAGCCTGAAATATTCAACAATTGTAATTGCTGAGGCTATCGGCAGCCTGTTTCAACATATTTTGGCCAAGAAACATAGTGCTGCCGTTCGGGGATATACGGAAGCCTTTGTGAAAGCTAAAGAATATAGAATAGTTTCATCAGAATTAATCGAACGTCTCCTGCCTTTTGCCAAGTTTCGAAATATGCTTGTACACCAATACTGGAGAGTCAAGGACCAACTCTTTTTGAAAAATATCAGGGAAGGTCTGCGGGATTTCGAGACCTTTGTAAAAAAAATCAATGAGTTGTACATAAATCAGCCACCCGATTCGTAGCGTGGCGGATTATCTGAATAGGATGAAGGAGTTTGAAGGTGAAAAAAGCGCTGATTGTTGATATGACATACCGGAATATGTAGATAGTGCCTGAACGAAAACCCCTGCCACATGATTTGTTGGGTTTCGCTCACTAAAACCATATTTTGGGAATTTCTTGATATTTGTTGTCTTAAGATCAAAAATTACAACATATACTTCATAAACTTGTTCGGTTCTTCTTAATCCGCTTGGCGCCTCAAGACGAAGTTTGCCTTTTCCTCCATCATACAAACTGATACAGCCAGAGAGAGGCAAGGGAAGTAGATTTCCTGGTAAGCCCAAACGTCGCGCATGTCCGATGTTTTTGAAGGGCACGTTCACCGAACGTGCTACCCATTTATAAGCCTAATGCTCGATATCGTAAAATAAACTTGACGGTATTATCTATAAATTGTATAGTCCATTTTATCAAAATCGTCACAAAAAACAATTGAGTTTTTTTATTAAGGTTTTTTTATGATTGATCTAAGCCCATTCTTTGGTATTCAGGAAAATCTTTTAAGAAATGTCCCAACAAAAAAACGGTTTCTCTTCAACAAGATCAACTGGGGGAACCGTCTCATAGGTCTTGTGGGCGGCAGGGGAACCGGAAAGACCACCCTTTTGCTCCAGCACCTGGCTGAAAAATATGAGCATACTCAAAATGGGCTTTACATTTCTGCTGATAACATTAGGGTGGAGGCCATAGGCATCTATGAAATCGCATCACAGTTCATTCGAATGGGCGGAGAGGTTATTATCATTGATGAAATCCACAAGTATTTCAGATGGCCTCAGGAGATAAAAAATCTTTACGATTCATTTCCCGCTGCAAAAATACTCTTTTCAGGCAGTTCAGCTCTGGGGTTGCAGCTCGGCAAGTCCGATCTGTCAAGACGGGCGGTATTCTATACCTTGTCTGGCCTGTCATTCAGGGAATACCTTCAATTTACAGGGAGAAAGGGCCTTCCAGGCGCTGTGTCGCTTACTGAAATATTAGAGACCCATCATAAGATAGCATCACAGATCTTAAAAAAAGGGCCTATCCTTGGCCTTTTTCGAGATTATCTTGACCACGGTGTTTATCCGTTCTTTCTGGAAGGAATAAAAGAATATCTTGATAGACTCGGAAATATAATTGAAAAAATCCTCTACGAAGATATTGCGACCACATCAGGAATTAAGACTTTAAACATAGCAATATTAAAAAGGATTCTCTGGCTGGTGGCCACATCCCAACCATTTGAACCGAACATTGAGAACATTTCCAAACATTTAGGGGTGTCAAAACCCACCGTATACAGCTATCTTGACTATCTGGAAAGAGCAGGACTTTTGTCCGGTATTATGCCTGAAGGTTCCGGATCAAAACTGGTGCGAAAACCCGCCAAGCTTTATTTGAAAAACACAAACCTGCTCAGGGCAACAGCCGGGGCTTTGAGTAGCGAAGATCCGGCCGGCGCAGTTCGAGAGACATTTATGCAACACCAGTTGATAAGTTCCGGTTTGAGAGTTCGCGTACCACAAAGAGCCGATTTTCTTGTAGAGGATAAATATTTGTTTGAAGTAGGAGGGCGCAGCAAAAGAAAACACCAGATAACAGGGAAAGAAAATGCATATATCGTAAAGGACGACATAGACATAGGTTTTGGTAATGTTATTCCCTTATGGCTGTTTGGCTTTTTGTACTAAGGGCTCAATAATTTAATTGGCGGAAGTGCATGGGAATCGAACCCACCCGGGACGGTTTTAGCGCCCCACACCGGATTTGAAGTCCGGGAGCCCCACCAGTGAGCTGCGCACTTCCACTATTTAAAATTACATGTGACTACTCACGTAGTCAGGCTGAAGCTGTTTAGGCTGAAGGCTGAAGGGGTCAAAAGAGCACGATTGCCGTACTTTAGCGGAAACATCTGATTCTTGCGCAAAACATGGCTTCAAAATGCGCTTTTTCCTAACAGTCTTCAGCCTTCAGCCTATCCACCTGAGTAGTTACAATTACATAATATATTATTATTATTTCAACAAGTATTAAAAAAATGGTTTGGCAAAAAGATTCCATCGTAAAAAAATACGGGCCAATAAAATGATAAATAGAGACAGACTGCTGGAAACATTCACTCATCTGGTAGGAATTGACAGCGTCTCAAAAGATGAAGGACGCATTTGCCGAGAAATCAGTGAAATACTTGAGTCAATGGGTGCAGAAACTTTTATTGACAATGCCGGAGAAAAAACAGGGAGCAATACTGGAAATCTTATTGCCGGATTCAAGGGAAATACCAAATGCCCGCCGCTGCTTCTTAATGCTCACATGGACACCGTCAATCCCGGCAAAGGCATATCTGTTATATTCAAAGACGGAATCCTTACAAGCGACGGAACAACAATTCTCGGAGCAGATGATAAAAGCGCTATCGCCATCATCATAGAAACCATAAGAATTCTCCAGGAAAATAATCTTGAATATGGCCATTTAGAGCTTGTATTCACGATCTGCGAGGAAATAGGCCTTTTAGGCGCCAAACATCTTGATTACAGCCTGATTACAGCAAACTACGGCTATACGCTGGATGCTACAGATACCGAAGGCTTAGTTACGCGGGCTCCTGCTGCAAACCGTATTGAATTTAAAATACACGGCAAAGATGCCCATGCAGGGGCTGCGCCTGAAAAAGGGATAAATGCCATCTGTCTTGCAAGCAAGGCTATAGCAGCCCTTGATATCGGCAGAATCGACCATGAAACAACATGCAACATCGGCATAATCAAAGGCGGAATAGCCACAAATATAGTTCCAGGCATGGTTACTGTTAAAGGTGAGGCCAGAAGCCATGATAAAGAAAAGCTAAAAAAAATTACGGCTGAAATAGTGTCATCTTTCAAAACTGTCGTTGATGATTATAAAAATCCTGTTTCAGATGATAAACTCCCTTGTCTTGAAATTTCTATTGAAAACGACTTTTCTTTAACAAACATTCCTGATGACAACCCTGTTGTGACCATTGCACGTAAAGCCGCTGAAAATCTTGGAAGAAATATGGCTTCCAAAACAACAGGCGGCGGTTCAGATGCAAACATATTTTTTGAAAAAGGTATTACTGTCGGCGTTTTAGGAACCGGGATGCGGGATATGCATACAGTGCGGGAGTCTGTAAAACTTGATGATATGGTTCGTACAGTTGAACTTTTACTTGAAATAATCAGAGTTCATTCAAGTGAATATTGACGATTGAAAATTGAATATTGAAGGAATGTTATCAATTTTAATTAAAATAATAGAGCAAAGCGATACCACAAATCTTCAATATTCAATATTCAATATTCAATTTGGTTCCAGCTTAGGGATAAGGATTAAAGATGCGAAACTTGAGGAAA
>JAIVWD010000180.1:0-7131 GCA_049190315.1 Deltaproteobacteria bacterium
GAAAGATTACCTAATCCGGTAGCTCCGCCTCAACGACGCTTAATTGTTGTTGATTCCCAGATTAAACAAACCGCTAATTTCTGATTATTTTGAACAACATGAAAATTTTCAAAGTATTTTAACCGGAACCGATTAGACCGGTTCCGGTTTGTGTTTAGAAGTTCATCTGATCAGTCTGGGATCGAATCGATGCTTCGATAAATTCAAGATTTCTTTTTCCGATTTTCTGTAAAGCGGCGATCATTGCATCCAGGATCAATTCTTCCAATTGTATTGTGATCTCATCCATTTTTTGTTCATATACCAACTCTTCTTTTAAAGGGTTCATATTTTGCTCCTTTTGTTTAAAAGACTTCCGTAGCAGCCAGCCGGACATGCTCGGCATTGACAATACCGGATTTGTCTGCCGTTGCTGCAATAAGCGCTCCTCTTGCCAGGTGGTTTGCTTTTCTAAAAAGTCCGCCGGAACCTTGATGGATGGCTGTCACAGCTGTTGGATCAAAAAGCATCTGATCAACACCAGCAATAGTTAAATGATGTTGCAGGTATTTTTCCATGCCTTTCAAGTCAACACCTTCAAGATGGCTTTTGGCTACTATTCTGGAAGCCAGCGGTTGAGAAGAACGCCAGGTAAGTTTATCGATAAGGTTATTTTGTCCCGCCAGTATGATAGGCAGCCAGGGTCTGGAGTCTTTTTCAAACTGACAGATGGTATGCAGTTCGGCAAAGACTTCCAGGCGCATTAATGATGCCTCATCTACTATCAGAACGATCTTCATTTTTTTCTCCCGGATCAGATCGGTTATTTCTTTTTTAATCATCCGAACCATAATGACTTTGGAATTGCTTGAAAGATGGATATCCAGGGCATCAACAAATTGCCGGTAAAATTCCATAATAGAGCCCGAGGAGGCGGTTATATATAGACTGCGATACTCTGATGGATGCAGTTTTTCCAGAGCATATCTTAAGGCTGTCGATTTGCCGCTGCCGACCTCTCCGGTAACAAGTCCGATGGCTCCCAGGCGGATAACATAATCAAAACGGTCTTTGACATTTATAAGTTCCGGTGTTTTTAATATTTCTGACAGGCTTATATCAGCCCTGAACGGTTCTTTATTGAGTCCGAAGAAAGCACGGTAATTATCATTCATTTTGATTTTCTCCTTGTGAAGACCAGAGCTTGCCGCCCCGATAGCTTTTTGCTGGGTTGTTTACATCAATTTGAGGGTTATTATTTTTATCCCTTTTGACCCGGCAGTTGACATAAAGGTTGACCGGACGGATCATCCCAAAGCTTTTGTTCTGATATTTAACTTCCACCTTTTCAGGCTCTGCTTCATGGTATAGCAGTTCTACCCGTTTGCCGATCAGCGGCACAGGGCCTTCGTATAATCTGCCGTTTAAGGTGATGGTTCGATCTTTGGCAACTGTTCTGCGGGCTACTTTGCGAAAATAGTCTTTCAGGTTGGCTGGTGAGTTTCTGAGGCAATGCATCTTACTGGTGAATCGTTCAAAGGGGGTTTGGCCTGTGGAACTATGTTTTCTCTGCTGGTAATCTTCATTGAGCCAGAGGTCAAAGTCCGCATTAAGTTCGGTCAGAGTGGTGGCTGTGCAATTTGCAAGAAAACGACTTCTTACGGTTTTAAACCACCTTTCAATTTTTCCCTTTCCCTGAGGTGTGTATGGTTTGGCATGGATCAAGGTGATTGCCAATGAAGCGGTGATGTATTCGAGGTGCTTACTGCGAAAAGCAGCTCCATTGTCCACATAGAGCTTTCTGGGCAGTCCCCGTCTTGCCAGTGCATTTTCAAATGCATCGAGATAGCAAACCAGATTTTCTGACAGGTAAAAGTGAGCATAGGTTATAAGCCGGCTGTGATCATCGATAATGGCAATCAAATAAGCTTTTTTCATTTTACCATCTACATTGACCTTAGGGCCATGCATTACGTCACTTTGCCACAGATCGTTTGGCAGCTCGGCCTCGAACTTGCGCCGGTCCACCGGTTTATGCTCAGTTAAATTCATCAGGTTATGCTGATGCAAAAAACGATAAACCGTGGATTTGTTCAGCACGATGCCAGGTGTAGGCAATTTAAGCCGGTTCATCTGTTCGATAAGCTGGGACACGGTGGCATCCGGCTTTTGCATTCTTAACTCGATCAAAGTACCACAGGTATCTTCATCCATAGCCCGACTTTGGTCCTGATCGGATCTGTCTTGCGGATACAGTGACTTCAAATCACCATTGCTGCTCATGTAAACACGTATCCAGCGTCTGATAGTACCCTTGCTGATCCTGGTTTTTTCTGAAAAGGGGATTCGCCATTTGCGGGCGCACTTATCCTGTATAAGCCGCTTCCGTTCGGAACGGGTCATCTGGATTGCATTAATAAAGTCGCTGATCACCGAAAAGCGGAATACCCCAACCTCCATTTTCTCATCTTTTGTCATAAAAAGTCCTCCTTTCATGTTTTTTATCCGTGTACAACAGAAAGAAGGCTTTAAAAATGACACTCTTCGGTAGGGTGTGTAACAGACGGCAATAGTTGCAGATTAAATTGAACGGCTCACCGGGATATGGCCCTGCTCGATAAGGTAATCAAAGGCTCTCAATAGTCCCTGATTCCAGGTATTATTTAGAAAAGCGGCTGCCTTTCTGCGCAAAGCCCTTAGCCAATGACCCTGTCGGCTATGGGTAAGACCGGGAGGCCATCTCCCTGTATTTAGTCTGTGGGATATACTTGAACGGATAGTCTCAACGGAGGCTTGAAAACGCTTAAAATAGCCGCGAGGCCTGAGTCTTATTACACATTTGCATACCGGACACCGGTAACGCTTCAGGAATAAAGGCTGATCGTAACCATCAAACAGAGCAGTAACAAAACCATGTCCCCACAATTTATGGGCTTTGCAGCGCGGACACATGTCAAGCTTAGGCCATGAAAAATCACGGCCTTTTATAAAAATATCCTTGAGTTTGGCAGTAAAAAAGATTATCAATTGTCTCGGTTTTTGAGGACCATTCCTTGATCCTCTTTTTGTGAAAGGGCGGTAGGTTCGGTCAAAACTCAGCCGCCCTTTTCTCATAATAAAAAAGCCTCTGTAAAGAGGCTCATTCAATCCGATAATCTTTCTCTATTTGTCAAGCTAATCTGAAAATTTACCTGTGCTTTCAGCTCATTTATTGTGGCATTCTACACCGTGTCTGCGATGCCGGCGGTTAAAGCTTACAGCATAACCGGTGAGCAGCCGGCGCATCACAGTGGCTATAGGCACTGTGCCGGTTCGAAGAAAAAGATGAAAGTGGTTGGGAATCAATGCCCAGGCATAGCAAGGCGTTGCTGTATCTAATAAAATGACACTGAGCCGCTTAACAAAATCATCTCTGTCGGCATTGTCGTAAAATATCCGCCTTCGTTCAATCCCTCGACATATAATATGATGCAATGCTCCTGGTGCGTCAATTCTTGCTTTTCTTGGCATAAGTAATCACATACTACACTTTAATATGTTATGCAACGCATATTTTCATGGGCGTCCCCCTGCCCCTATCTTCTACAAACAAATTTTCTACATATCGACACAGTTATTTGGTCAACCTCAGTTATAGATACCTTGCCACTACATAACGCCAAGATTGAACAATTCTGTTTAACATATCTACTAGAGATCGAGCCTTTTTAGACCAAATCTGAGATCCACAATATCTGGGAGAATTGTCTGTTCGCAGGTGATGTGCTGTACATAATACAGAGCCCAGCCTATTATTTGTCCAGAACCTCTCTTATCTTTGCAGACAGCTCTGCCATATTGAACGGCTTCTGAATAAAACCATTACAGCCTCGTTCCAATATCTTAGTGGCCTCACCATCAATGCTGTAGCCACTTGAAAGCAGGACCTTTATGTCCGGGTTGATCTCCTTCATCCGGTCATAGGCTTCACCACCACCCATATTGGGCATAACCATGTCCAAGACAACAATGTCTATCTCGTCCAGATTTTTCTTATAGACTTCAATAGCCTCTTCTCCGCCCTTGGCTATAAGTACTTGGTAGCCCATAGCCTCCAACAGGACCCGGCCTACTTCCAGTATGACATCCTCATCGTCTACCAGGAGAACGGTTCCGGTTCCTTTAATGAATTGCTCAGCAGTCTTGACAGCTTTTTCGACCTTTCTTTCTGATGCAGGCAAATAGATGCTGAAGGTCGTTCCTTCCCCCTTCTTGGACTCGACCTCTATATATCCGCCATGGCCCTTTATGATACCATAGACAGAAGCCAAACCAAGACCGGTACCACGGCTCATCTCTTTGGTCGTAAAAAACGGGTCAAATATTTTTTTCTGGGTAGCCTTATCCATACCAGCGCCAGTGTCGGCCACAGAAATCTTTACATACTTGCCAAGCTTTACATTGAATGGCTTCGTATCGTTTTCGTCAAGCATAACATTACTTGTTTCAATATAGATATATCCACCACCCGACATCGCATGCCAGGCATTCACATAGAGGTTTAACAACACTTGGTGAATCTGACCCCGATCCACTTCAACCGGCCAGATGCCCTTCTGGTACTTTCTGTTAATCTCTATATTCTTCTGGGTTCGATCAAACATCTCACGACTCTGCTTGACTAGCTCGTTTAGATCAGTTGGTTTGACCTCGTATTTGCCACCCCTGGCAAAACCCAAAAGCTGATTGGTAAGGTTTGCCCCAGTTTGAACCATATCCTGTATCCCTTTGAGGCGTTCGAAATGAGGATGATCGGAGTCAATATGCAACATCAATAGAGAAGCGTGCCCCTGGATACCCATGAGCAGATTGTTAAAGTCGTGGGCAATACCTCCGGCCAAAGTGCCGATCGCCTCCATCTTCTGGGCTTGTTGGAGTTTCGCTTCGAGTACCTTCTTTTCTTCTTCCACCTGCTTGCGCTCGGTGATGTCACGACAAACTGATAAGATTCGTTGCCCATCTTCTATTTTAACAACTTTTGCATTAATCTCAATGGGAGTAATCTTACCATCTCTATCAATATAGTCTATTTCTAAATTTCTTACAAAACCGTTTTCCATACACTTTTTCACTTCTTGTGCATTTTTTTCATAGTCATGCGGCGCTGTCCATTCAACAACACTCCTACCAACAATCTCATCCATTGTTTGATGTCCAGATAGGCGAATATATTCTGGATTCGCATCGATTACTCTGCCAGCTTCATCGAGAATTAAATAGCCAGTATGAGTTGTTTCAATTAAAGCACGATATTTCTCTTCGCTCTCCCTCAGCGCCTCCTCCGTTTTCTTGCGCAGGGTGATGTCGCGATCCACTCCTCGATAGCCGTGGACATTCCCTGCCGCGTCAAGTACGGGAACGCCACTTGTCTCAAGGACCACGCGTCGGCCGTCTTTATCCAGATTGACGTTCTCCATCGCGACGATTGGCTCGCGTCTTCCGATCAGCCCTTTGAAGGTCGCGGCAATCCGTTCCGCCTCTTCTGCTGGCATCAGGTCAAAAGGCGTCTTGCCGACGACCTCCTCCGGTTTGTATCCCAGTATCTCCTCAACCTTTGGGCTGACATAAGTGTACACCCCATTTCGATCCACTTCCCAGATCCAGTCGCTGGAAGACTCCACAAGCACTTGGAACTGTTCCTTGCTCTTGCGCAGCTCTTCCTCCGCCAGCTTGCGCTCTTGTATTTCCCTCTTTAGTTGCTCATTGGCTTTCGCTATTTTAGCAGTACGTTCCTGCACCTTTTGTTCCAACTCGTCGTGAGCTTTTTTAAGCGCCTCCTCCGCCAGCTTGCGCTCGGTGATGTCTCTGACAAACCCAACCGCTCCAGAGAGGTTTCCATCGCGGTCTATAATTGGATAGGCAAATATTTCGAAACTCCTGCCTCCGGTTGATATTTCATCTTCGGAGGCGCTCATTCGGTAAGCGGCAGCCTTTGTTTGATATACCTCGGCGACCGCACAGTTTGGACAAGTGTCTTCCCGGCCCTTCAGAACCTCAAAGCACTTACGGCCAAGGACCGATTTCTTGTCAGGCAGGCCAAACGCCTTGATTAGGATATCATTTACATCCGTTAGATTGAAATCGAGATCAACGACATTCATGATCTCCTGGATAGCATCAAAGGTGGCTTGCAGCTTTCGGTGCATTGAACCCAATGCCTCCTCCGTTCGCTTACCCTTGTTGGCTTCCTTTTGTAACTCCTTGACCCTTTGCTCCAATTGCTCATACGTAGGATTCTTAAGCATCAGAACATCCTCCCATTACACAAAAACAAAAAAAGGCCCATACACACCGGTACCATTGATACAGCGTCTGAATCCCTGCTTTTCACATAAGCCTTCTTCCCATGTCTAGCTTATGCTTCCAGTTGTTTTTTAAATATTATATCACGACCTGCCTGAAATTTCAATTTTCGCCTCTCTTACGACTGTTACCCAAGATATAGTGGATCATTTGGACCGTGCTCAGGTGAAGATATCTTGCCTTATGTTGCGAGTAGCCTTAACCCATTGAAAAATAATCTTTTTTTGATGATGGCCTGAGAAGTTTGGATTGTCATTAAAAACAATTTGTTATGGCATTAGTTACAAAACTGTTATAAAAGCCCACAACATAATTCTAAGTTGCTGGGGCACCCCTTCCGTGACGCATTAAACGAGTTTTAAAGCATCGTAGGGCCCTTTTAAAGGGCCTGGAAATCCTTCTACTGATGAGTAAAATGACTTCATTAGAATATCTCCTCAATTTTCTCCGAGGCCCAGTTCACAAGGATATTCGAACAGCAGGAGAGTAAAAATTCATTTACTCTTTAGTATGGCGCGTTTAACCCTTTTAATATGATACCAATTCTCAAAGGTGTTGGAAAGTGAATTATAAGAATTAAATAGATTTTTATATTTTTTGATTAGGAATTAAATGGAATTAATCCTGAATTACGCTACATAATTAAACTGGCTACATAACTTGCCAACTGCGCAAATCATGAATCAGACAATTCTCATACAGATTGTATTTGCATATCACAATTTCATTGCACTCCCAGCGCATTCTTAAGCTCGTCAATGGCTGTTTCTTTAAGGATAAAGACCAATTCGTCATCCTTATGAATCTCGA
>JAIVWD010000181.1:0-7110 GCA_049190315.1 Deltaproteobacteria bacterium
TTCCAGTAAACGATACAGCCTCGGACGTGACATTACTCAATTACCTTTCTTAGAAATATTGCTGGATTTCCGGCCCAGATTTCACATGGAGGGATATCTCTTGTGACCACAGACCCTGCTCCCACTAAAGCCCCCTTCCCTATTGTTACACCACACAAAATAGTGACACTCGAACCGATAGAGGCACCACTTTCGACTTTGATGGGCACGACAGCCCAGTCTTCTTCGGTTTGTAAGCCACCTTCGGCTGTTATAGCCTTTGGAAAGCGATCGTTGATAAAGGTAACATTGTGTCCGACAAACACGTTATCTTCGATTGTCACACCTTCACATATAAAGGTATGACTCGATATTTTGCAGTTCTTCCCAACTTTGGCGCGCTTCTGGATCTCTACAAAAGCTCCGATTGAAGTATTATCCCCAATACAGCATCCATAAAGATTCACAAAAGCATGTATCTTAACATCTTTCCCCAGTACCACATCAGGGGCAATACGACAAAATTCCACCTTGTTTACTCCTAATAATCTATCCTGACATTGGCGCCGTCCGCTTTAATCGACCTGTTGGCTGCATCCAAAATTCTCAGCACCCTCAAACCAGCGTCCCCATCAGTCAGTGCTGGTCGATTCTCTTGAATACAATCGGCAAATTCTTTCACCATCAAAGAGAGAGCCTCTACCTGATCAATCCTTGGCGCATACATATCGCCTGATCGGTAGGAAACCAATAGCCGCTCCTTTTGCTCACGTTCACCTTGCTTTACTTTGATTCCCTTGTCATAAATCTTTATCTTTTCTGCTTGATCCAGATCGTTCCATACAAGCATCTTTTCACTGCCGGCAATCATTGTCTTGCGAACTTTCACTGGAGAAAGCCAATTGACATGAAAATGGGCAATAAAAGAATTTTGATAACTAAGAGAGATATAGGCTATATTTTCAATGTCGTTGCCCGCATGGCTCACTCCATGAGCGCTGACAAGAACAGGTTTCTCATCCACGACAAAGTCCACAATAGACAGGTCGTGCGGCGCGAGATCCCATACTACATTAACATCCTGCTGGAAGAGGCCGAGATTTACCCTGACCGAATCGAAATAATGAAGCTCGCCAAGTACTCCGGATTTGACGATCTCTTGTATTTTTCGAACAGCACCGGTATAGCAGAAAGTATGATCGCACATGAGCCGCAGATTATTTTTTTCTGCAAGGTTCACCAACTCTTCTCCCTGGGCTACGCTGGAGGCCAAAGGCTTTTCAATAAGCACGTGTTTGCCGCTTTCCAGAGAGGCTTTAGCTATGGGGAAATGTGTGTGTACAGGAGTGGCAATAGCAATGGCATCCACTCCATCATCCTTGAGAACCTCTTCAAGATCAGTCGTTTGTCGAACACTCGGATAAGGTCTTAAAACCTTTTGCAATCGTATTTCATCCAGGTCACAGGCCCAAATCAATTCTGTTTCAGGACAGGTTACGAAATTCCTTATCAAATTAGGCCCCCAATATCCACAACCGATTACCCCTATTCTTGCCATAATCTCAGCCTCTATTAGCCTGTTTCTGAATTATCAACACGTTTTTCCATCCTCACCAACTCCGAGCCATTGTTGTGTAAAGGACTCATTGCATCACAACATGTAACTTCTCAATAATTTCTCACCCGAACTCCATAATTGCTTCGCCTATCTTATCTTAAATGGCCAAAGTCGAGTATTTGCTACCCTACCATTAAGTTTTCCTGCATACCGCAACAATCGACGCGCCAAAGGGGAGATTTGTTTTATTTACTAAAATCGTTTCAATGCTGAATACTCTGTAAAACAAATGGTTAACAATATTATTTGGTGTTGAGTATCCGATAGACTCGTCAGAGTTTTTTAACATATCAGTTAATCTGGCTAATATTACCAATGGAAACAATAAGGTGTTGAAATAAGAGCTTTTCAATACTTTCAAATCCGAATAATTTATTGTTTCATTGAGCGTGTTTTTAGAATATCTTCTAAAATGGTGAAGCATTTTATCATGAGCACCATAAAGCCAGGAATACGCAGGGACGGTAATGATTAACGTCCCCGCCGGCTTAAGCAAGCCGGCTATTTTTATCAAAGCTTTTTTGTCATCCTGAATATGCTCCAATACATCAAACATACATATCAAATCAAATTTTTCATTATATGGAATGTTATCCGGGAGCCATCCCCTCCTAACATCTACATCAGTTGTGTGTGCTGCATATTCCAAAGCAAATTCATCCAGTTCCATTGCAGACACGTTGCCATGCTTTTTAAGCATTAATAAATTTCCACCAGTACCACAACCAATTTCAAGAATTTTCGCATTGTTTAATAAATTACATTTACTAATTATTTTATCTAAAATTTTCCTCCTTGCTTTGAACCACCAATGTTCTTTTTGTTGTTTTGTCATATCATGATAAACTTTATCTTTCATAACTGATCCTAACCCGCATTTCTCATGAACAACTCACAAAATAATGCGTAACATAATTGTATTATTGAAAGTTATTACTATTTTTGTCTTACAGGCTGTTGAATACTGTGTTTATGGAATTTATAACAAAATTCTTTATGAATTGTTCACCCTTCGGGCTAATATTCATCTTCAACAATATAAAGTGGGCGTCTTTAGTTGCCTGCATATTTGAACAAAACCAGTACCGGCATTTGCCAAACCCTGGGAGTAATCTTAGTTCGGACGGAAGCTCTTGTTGCAAAATCCTCTATCTTGCCTGTAAAACGAACAAATCCTTCCCTTTTCGTTGTGCAGATGGTCCGGGCCATCTTAATTGCACTGAATTATCAAAACAATCTTCATATCCTTCTCATCAACTATGAGATTTCGCCGGCCAGCGCATCCAACAACTGGATGATGCTAAGGCTTTCGCCTGGCTCAACATTCTCTTCCTTTCGAATGTGTATGTGATCGGGGAAATTCGACAAATCGGGAAAATGTTCGACATTATCCCATCGCTTACGCAGCTCTCGACATTCTCTATCCATCCACTGATACCGGTACCGGTGCGTAGTAAGGTCGTCGTCTTGCAACACGAAATACTCCGCTGTTTCCAGGAAATCTCCGTTGCTTAGCACCATCCTTATGCGAACGTAACCTCTATCCGGCCACACTTTTTCCTCAACTACGCTAAATGACACAACAATTTGGCTGATAGCGAGTTTCGTTTTGAGCTGGACTACGTACTCAGCAGGCGTGGCCATTACCTATCTGCCCCTAATACGTCTAACCGCTGACGTATAGCCTGATACATTTCGTAGAACACACTCCACTCAACTAAATCCATCCCATCACCTAATTCGCCAGACCGAAAGCGACGATAGAACTCCTGCGACGACATATTGAATTGTTTCTCATAGGCAGATAATCGAGCTTCTAAGTCACGCCGCTCGGCGAGTGCCCGCTCAGCCTCTACTGCCAGCAACTTATCAAGAGTCCGATCAATCACTTCGCTCTGGAAACCATGGCGATAAAGCCGCTCTAAGCTACGAAGTTTATCGAGCGTACGAATTGCTGCTTCCATAAAACCTCCACATTCATCTTTCAGGGAAATTTCGTATTATTCCGTGATGCTATTACCTAAATTGAGCGATTTTTTACTCGACCTGCACCAATCTCTTGCGCATCAAGAGCTTGCGAAAAGTCTCGACATATCCATTGGTATGCCTACGATTTTCGCAAACCTTGCCGCATCAAGACCTTGGCACATTTCTTCGCAAAAAATCGCTCAACTTAGGTATTATAAAAAATTTTTCTAAAAGTTGCAAACTCATCCTTTAATATTGCTTCCCGTATTTTTTTCATGAGGTTTGTATAATAATGAATATTATGAATTGTATTCAAACGATAGGAAAGCAGCTCTTTTGCCATGTACAGGTGGCGTAAATAGGCTCTTGAGTAATTACGGCAGGTATAACATGTGCATCCTTCTTCCACAGGATCAGTGTCATGCCTGAAACGTGAGTTGCTGATATTTATTGTGCCGGATTTTGTGAACATCTGGCCGTTTCTGGCGTTTCTTGTCGGGATAACACAGTCAAACATATCTGCGCCAAGAGAAACAAGCTCTACGAGATCTTCGGGCGTTCCTGTTCCCATTACATATTTTGGCTTTGTATCCGGCAGGACAGGGAGTATGAATTCCGCAATATCAAACATTATATCTTTAGGTTCCCCGACACTCAATCCGCCGACTGCATAGCCGTTGAAACCGATTTCCACCATCTCTTCAGCAGAGATTTTGCGAAGATCCTTGAACATACCTCCTTGAATTATTCCGAACAGTAAATTTTGAGCGCCTTTATTTTCATTCCAGACTTTTTTACATCTTTTTGCCCATGCTGAAGTTAGTTCTACTGAGACTTTTGCTTCATTTTTGCTTGATGGATAGGCAATACAGTTGTCCAGGCACATCATTATATCTGAGTTAAGGCAGATCTGAATTTCAACAGCCTTTTCAGGAGTCAGCAAATGCCTTGATCCATCAATGTGGGACTGAAAAGTAACGCCCTCCTTATTTATTTTTGTGAGCTTTGCAAGCGAAAAGACCTGGAATCCGCCACTGTCGGTCAGAATCGGTCTGTGCCAGTTTGTAAATCCGTGAAGGCCGGAAAACAGATTTATCACTTCACATCCAGGCCTTAAATACAGATGGTACGTGTTGCCAAGGATTATTTGAGCCCCGGCTTCCAGAAGTTCTTCAGGGGACAATGACTTTACTGTCGCAAGGGTTCCAACCGGCATAAAAACAGGAGTTTCAATAATACCATGACGAGTATGAAGCAATCCCGCCCTTGCCTTTGTTTTTTTGCATTTTGCAATTAGATTGAAATTGGTCATATTTCCAGACCTTGTAAGATTTAGTTTTTTGTCGCCCACAAACCCTTTAGTGACAGGATTTTGTTCAAAAATTGGATATTAGGCCGGTCTGGGTTCACGGTTCACGGTTCACGGTTTACAGTTTACAGTTTTTTTAATGAACTATGCAACGATTGAAGCATTTTGGATATTGTTTTCAACGTTCTTCTCTACCTTCTGTTTTTTTCAACCGTGAACCGACAACTGTAAACCGTGAACAATTACCAACTTTTTAACCCCTGCCCCCTGATCCCCGACCCCTGCCTCTTGCTATGCAATAAACATGGCATCACCATAGCTGTAAAACCTGTACCTTTCTTTAATTGCTTCCCTGTAAGCATTAAGAATATTTTCGCGGCCCGCAAAAGCTGATACAAGCATCAGAAGTGTTGACTTCGGCAAATGAAAATTTGTAATCATTGCATCTATAACTTTGAACCTGTACCCGGGATATATGAATAGATCACAGTTTGCGCTGTTGCTTATAATATCCCCATTAGTATCAGATAGATATTCCAATGAGCGAACGCAAGTCGTTCCAACGGCTATGATCCGGCTTTTGTTTGCTTTTGCGTTATTTATAATTTCAGCGCTTTTTTCAGGGATTGTACACCATTCAGAATGGATCCTGTGATCCCTTATATCTGAAACTCTTACAGGCGAAAAAGTACCATATCCCACGTGCAGGGTAATTTCAACTATCTTGATATTTTTTAATTTCAGTTTTTCAATGAGTTTTTCCGTAAAATGCAATCCTGCTGTAGGTGCCGCAATAGCGCCTTTTTGAGAGGCGTAAACTGTTTGATAGGATTTTTTGTCATTGCAGGCGATATTATCTTTATCCCGTCTTATATAAGGGGGAAGGGGAACCTTGCCAATCCGGTAAAGAAATTCTTCAAAATCGCCTTTGCAGGTAAATTTTACCGAATAAAGCCCATTGCGAGAGTTTATTACTTCAGCTTTCAATCCCTGATCGAAAAAAATAGTTGTGCCCTGTCTTGCGCGTTTTGAAGTTTTTATCAGGCACTCATATACAAAAGTATTGTCATCTTTTCTTTTGTTATAGCCTTTGGCGTAGTTGAGAATAAGTATTTCCGCGTTTCCGCCGGTGTCTTTTTTTCCAATCAGTCTTCCCGGAACGACTTCGGTGTTGTTAACAACCAGTATGTCGGATGATGAAAGGAAATCACAAATCTCATAGAATTTATGATGAGACAGCCCGCCTGTTTTCCGATGCAAAAATATGAGTTTTGACTGGTCCCTCTTTTCAATCGGTTTTTGAGCTATAAGTTCCGTTGGAAGGTCGTAGTTATAGTCAGTTATTGAAAACACGATTCCTAACTTTTTCCTAAATAAACTATAAACAGTCCGATTAACATGATTATAAAACCGAATTTTCGTAATGTTTCGTCCGGCATTTCAACAATTTTTTGTAACCAGAACTTCATTCTTTCCGGAAAAGCAAAGTACGGCAGTCCCTCTACGACCATCACCATCCCGAGTACGCATAAGAAAAATTCCATGATGTCCCTCTGAAAATCAGAAATTTACAAACTCGTAACAACTCACCAGCGGTCGGTTTATTTCATAAATCTGATGGACTCGTCCAGTATTTATTGAGAAGTTACGAAAACTTTTTTATTAACTACTGTCCCATGCTTTGTCAAAACAAAATACCCAAATCGTTTAATTATTCATAGATAAGGGGAAATTTGTGGTTTGACCCTTCATGGCGTGCATGATATTGAAAATGAACCAGGCTATACATTGCTTGATCGATTTAAAAAGACACTGAAAGCATGTCCGATACTTTGATGTTTTAGTAGGATATTTTCGCACCAGCGGTCTTCCCAACTTCTGAAGGGATCTTTGTAATGGCAAATAATGGAAAAATAAAAGAACTTGCAAATTTTATCTGGAGTATTGCGGATCTGTTGAGAGGTGATTACAAACAATCCGATTATGGGAAGATCATACTCCCTTTTACAGTTTTGCGAAGGCTTGACTGTGTTCTAAAACCCACCAAGCAAAAGGTCCTCGATTATCTCCCGAAATTAAAATCCATGAAGATCAAAAATACCGAACCGATGCTTAACAAAGAAGCCGGTTTTAATTTTCATAATAAAAGCAAACTGGATTTTGAAAAGCTGAAGGCAGACCCTGATAATATAGCTGCAAATTTAAGAAACTATATTAACGGGTTTTCCAGCGGCGG
>JAIVWD010000182.1:0-7021 GCA_049190315.1 Deltaproteobacteria bacterium
AACCACTATAAGAATAACAACCTTTTTCATTTTACCTCCTCTCCCTCAACTGATATCGGTTGAATGGGTCTATGCTTGACCCCTTATTTCTTATTTTAACTTTTCTTTCTCTTTTTACTTTTTTTAGATCGTTTGGTTTGCGGTTTCTTATTTTCGGCATATTGAACCCGAATATTTCGACCATCAATTTTCGCATTTTTCATTGATTTTAACACTTTAGCCGCAACACTTGTTTCAACTTCAAAAAAAGAAAATTCCCGCATGATTTCTATTGGACCAATCTTTTCAGAGCTAATTCCAGCTCTGCTGCATAGAGTTCTTATCACAGCGCCTTTTTTTAGATTGTCCATAGATCCTGCATTTAAGAAAAACCGTTTCGATTTTCCAGGTTTTAAATTTTTTTGTTGTCGATCTTTTTTTACAGGACGATAAGCATCTTCCCTTTTTTTCAAGGATACATTTATATCTTTGGAATCTTTATAATAATTAAGAAAGCGGTTAAATTCATTTGAAACAAACTTTTGAATGAGCTCTTCTTTTGTAAGACCGTTTAATGTATTATAGACCAGCGGCAGGAAACGCTCGATTTCTTTCTGATCCACTTTAACTTTTACCATTTTGCTAATCATGGAATAGAGCTGTTTCTCACAAATTGCATATCCTTCCGGGACTTTTGCATAATTAAATTTAACCCCTGCTTTTCTTTCTATAAACTGAAGTTTGCTTTTTTCCCGGGAATTGATGATGACTATGGATGTTCCTGATTTGCCCGCCCTTGCCGTTCTGCCGCTTCTGTGAGTATAGTTTCCCGCCTCATCCGGGAGTTTATAGTTAATGACATGGGTGATATCCTGAACATCTATCCCGCGGGCAGCAACATCTGTTGCAATAAGAATCTGAATGGATTTGGTTTTAAATCTGCTCATGACTTTATCTCGTACTGCCTGAGAAAGGTCACCATGAAGGGCTTCAGCATTATAGCTGTCTTTGATCAGTTTCTCTGCTATTTCCTGTGTATCTTTTCGCGTGCGACAAAACACAAGGCCATAAATATCCGGGCAATAATCAATAATTCGTTTTAACGCCTGATACCTGTCTTTTTCTTTAACGATATAATTCACATGCAAAATATTTTCCGCGCCGGCATTTTTCTTCCCTACGGTTATCTCAACTGGATTTTCCATATATCTTTTTGCAATTCTTGCAACTTCTTTGGGCATTGTTGCGGAAAACAGCCAGGTTCTTTTCTGAGATGGCGTATTTTTAAGAATGGCATCTATATCTTCCTGAAATCCCATATTGAGCATTTCATCCGCTTCATCAAGAACCACATATGAGACCTTGGAAAGCTTTGCTATTTTTCTATTAATAAGATCAAGCAATCTCCCTGGTGTTGCCACAATAATCTGAGCACCTTTTTTGATCTGCTTTCTCTGATTATCAATACTGGCTCCGCCATAAACGGCAACAACCTTTGCACCTTTTACATATTTGCATAATTTTTTAATATCATCTGAAATCTGCAAACAGAGTTCCCTGGTGGGGCAAATCACCACCCCTTGAGTATGTTTCAGATCAAAATCAATTAGCTGGATCATAGGTAAACCAAAAGCTGCTGTTTTACCTGTTCCGGTCTGGGCAAGCCCTACAAGATCCCTGTCCCCTCCAATAATTTCAGGAATTGCATCTGTCTGGATGGGCGTGGGTTCAACAAACCCTAATTCATTAACCGCTTTTAATAACTCGTCAATTAAATCCAAATTTTCGAAACTCATATTTTTTCTCAGTCTTTCTAATAATTTTAAATGTTTATAAATAAAAAATTGTAACACGGGTAGTAACTACTCAGGTTGTCTGGTTCACGGTTCACGGTTGGCCACTTTGCGCTTTTCATATTTTTTGAGATAGTTGATAAATCCACGAACAGCAGCACGTGTTCGTCTGGCCTGCTCGTAAACATCTTTGAATTCGTTGGGCGATATGTACTCTTCATCCAAAGCGACATAGAGTTCGCTCTGAACTTCCGTGCAAGACCGCTTGGCGTATCGCAAGAACCGGATAAACTCCGCATTCGTCTCGGAATCGAACCCTTCCGCAATATTATGCATCGATGATCCGGCAGCATCTTGTATCTGTCTCTTCAGCCCGTAGTCCTTTGCAAGTCCTGGCTTCTTTGTTAGACGATACACTTTTCGAGTCAATTCACGTGCCAGTTGCCATGCCTCAATATCTTCAAAACGTTCAATTTTCATCGCTCTTTAACCTTGAACCGTGAACCTTGAACCGTGAACCTGAGTTGTTAGCACGGGTAAAATGGTAAGGCAAACGTTATATATCCTAAACAGCTTCAGTCTGACTACGTGAGTAGTTACGGCAATAATGAAGGATTTTGACTTCCGTCAAGCAATCACAAAACGGATAATTCATTTGCTATAGACTTTCAGATAATTAATTTCACAAGGCCAGAAGGAGGAAGGCGTATTAGTTATACGTTGACGACTGATAACACAGTGAAATTAATTATCTGGATGTCTATTGACAAAGAAGTATATCGTGGTAAAAAAAGTCCATGACTGATGAGATCCTGAAATATTCTTCAGATAATCAGGGCATACTTACAGGAACAAGTCTGCCCGTTGATGAAGAACCGGCGATTAAGTCTTTACGCCCTGAACATTTGGACGATTACATTGGACAGGCCGAAGTAATTGAAACTCTCAAAATCGCAATTGAAGCGGCTATGGAGCGCAATGAACCGATTGACCATGTGCTTTTTCATGGACCACCCGGCCTTGGTAAAACCACACTTGCGCATATTATTGCCAATGAGATGGGAAGTAATCTGACTGTTACTTCCGGGCCTGCGCTTGAAAAAGGCGGAGACCTGATAGGTATTCTAACTAATTTAGAGTATGGAAATATTCTGTTTATAGATGAAATACATAGAATGCCAAAAATTGTAGAGGAATTCCTTTATCCGGCCATGGAGGATTTTGCTGTTGATTTTGTTTTCGACAAAGGAATACATGCCAGAAGTCACAGATACCATTTGAAGCCGTTTGCTGTAATCGGCGCAACCACAAGAGTAGGACTGTTATCCGCGCCGCTCAGGGATCGGTTCGGCATTTTCAGGAGTTTTGATTTTTATAGCGAAAACGATCTGGTAAAAATCACCAAACGTTCTGCAGCGTTGCTTAATGTTCATATAGACAATAAAGGCTCTGTTGAGCTTTCAAAACGTTCAAGAGGAACCCCAAGAATTGTTAACCGCCTGTTAAAAAGGGTAAGAGATTATGCACAAGTCCGGTCAGATGGCAAAATTACAAAAAAAAACGTGGAGGCAGCCCTGCATTTGGAGGGGGTCGATGATAAGGGGCTTACCGATCTTGACCGTCGTTATATGAAAACAATAATTGAATTTTATAACGGAGGGCCTGTTGGAATTGAAGCAATTGCCGCAACACTTTTGGAAGAGACAGATACACTTGTGGATGTCGTTGAACCATATCTTTTAAAAATTGGAATGATTATAAGAACCTCTTCCGGCAGAAAGGTCTCGGAAAAAGCATACAGACATCTTGGGTTGGAAAATAAATAATGTCTATAATTACCCTGCTTACCGATTTTGGGCTAAATGATGAATATGCAGGCACAATGAAGGGCGTTATTCTTTCCGTCAACCCATCTGCTACTATTATTGATATAACACACAATATTGATCCCCACGATATAATTCAGGCTGCTTTCACAATAAAATCTTCATACAAATTCTTTCCCAAAGGCACTGTGCACGTTGTGATTGTAGATCCGGGAGTCGGTGGGAGCCGTGCAATAATAGCCATTGAAATGGCAGGCCACATTTTCCTTGCTCCTGACAACGGCATCTTGACACTGCTTTTTGAAGAAGGGAATATTACCGAAATAATTAGAGTTGATAATAAAAAATTCTTTCTTAAATCAGTAAGCCGGACTTTTCATGGCCGGGATATTTTTGCTCCGGTCAGCGCCCATATTTCATCCGGCATTAAAATAAACAATACAGGAACGCCGATAAATAAAAACGAGCTGGTAAAATTGAGTATCCCGGAGCCGGGGATTTCAGATAAAGGCGAACTTGTTGGGACAATTGTCTCTATCGACCACTTTGGGAACTTGATTACAAATATAGATTCCAATTGCCTGAGAAATTTTTGCAGACCGGGCGCTGAGAAAAAACTTGAAATCAAGATTGACAACAGCAAAATAAGCGGTTTGTCGGAAAGTTATGAAAACAGCGCCCTCAACAGTCCGCTTGTTATTATAGGCAGCCGCGGATATCTCGAAATAGCCGTAAATTGCGGCAGTGCAAAGAAATATTTTAAAGCTGAAAAAGGAGATACTATCACAGTAAATTTATTACCTGATCCCTTTCTTTCCACTTAAATGAAGCACAAAGCGGAAAATGATCTGAGATGTAAACGCCGTCAAAAGTATCATGAATCACCTTGCAATTTTCTGGAACGATCCCGCCACGATATAAGATCCAATCAATGTGATCTCCATTTGTATCCCCGGTAAAACCATGGTGTGTACCAGGGAAGGGCTTACTAAAGGTATTTTTAAAAAAAGGGCCTTTTATATCTTCACTCTTTAATTGCACGTCCTCTCCAGTAAATATCATATGAGAGGGCGATGACGGCGTGGAATTAAAGTCTCCGACTATTATAGCCGGCAATTCAGATGGTAACTGTGCCAGCCGCCTTAATATTATTTTAGCGCTTTCAAGCTGCACCAAAGCATCAAAATCAAAGTGGGTATTTACACAAATCAGTTTGTGACCATTATTTTTGAACATTCCCACTGTACATTGCCTTGGCCACCGGCTATTCCGTGAACGGCTTGGTATCATAGGCGTCGGACTTAGAAAAAAGTGTTCGGAATAAATGCATTCCCAGGTTTTTTTATAAAAAATAATGTTATTTTGCCAAAAAGATGGCGCAGGACTCCTCTTGCCAATAAAATTATAGTCAGTAAGGATATTGCCTATAAAATCCGTCTGGAAATCATTTGCCTCCTGTAACCCTATGAAATCTTTGCGATATTTTTCAAAAAATGAGGGGAAGCAATCCTTTCTGTGGCGCCAGCCATTCGGTCCATCGGCTGCCAATCCAAAACGCAGATTCAGTGTTAATACAGAAGGCATAAGTTATCTCCTCGCAACTAAACGCTTTTAACTATTATTTTTTTGGACAGGATTTACAAGATATTCAGGATTTAAATTATCGAAACTTTTCCTGTTAATCCAAATCTAAATCCTTATACCTTAATACACACCTTATTCATGTTGTGATTATATTTTATGATTTACTGGCTAACTACAATGAGAGTTGGCTTTGTTTGTGCACTTTATATAAAATCTTGTTTATCCTGTTATCCTGTCGGATTCTTTTTCAACAGGCTAAAGTGTTACGAGTTTGTAAATTTCTGAGTATAGAAATTTTCTTTTTTTACGAATTCATCAATCAATAGTCAATAAACTTAAAAATAATCGTTTTTTCCTTGACATTAATCAATAAAATATTTATTAAAACTTTTTTATTTAAACCTAAATTGAGCTATTTTTTACTCGATCTGCACCAATCTCTTGCACATCAAGACCTTGGCACATTTCTTCGCAAAAAATCGCTAAACTTAGGTTAAAAACAGGAGTATAATTCAGTGAAAAAATATACATATAGTGCAAAACGGTCTGATAATAAAAATAAATGGTGTATGATAAATGCAGAGGGGGCTATCCTTGGCAGACTTGCGACATTAATAGCATCCCGCCTTAGAGGCAAGCACAACCCTTTGTTTACCCCCCATACGGACACAGGAGACTGGGTTATCGTTATAAATGCGGATAAAATTGCCCTTACAGGCAAAAAACTTGAGCAGAAATGTTATTACAGACACAGTGGTTATATAGGCGGGCTCAAGACTATTACCGCTAAGAAACTTTTGGAAAAAAGGCCTGAAGATCTTATCAGTTTCGCTGTTAAAGGAATGCTTCCAAAAAACAGGCTCGGGAGTAAGCTATTCAAAAAGTTAAAGGTCTATGCTGGAGACAAGCATCCTCACGAGGCTCAACAGCCCGAGATCCTGACACTATAGACTTTCAGATAATTAATTTGTGACTATACTGGAGACACTATGAACACAGAAAATATTTATTACGCAACCGGAAAACGAAAGACAGCAATAGCTAGAACCTGGCTAAAACCCGGCAAAGGCGAAATTATCATTAACAATCGCCCTGTGGATGATTATTTTAAAATTCCGTCGGCAAAAATTCTTATGATGCAACCGCTCGTTCTTACAAATACCCTTGGATCATATGATATAAAAATACGTGTATTGGGCGGAGGTATTTCAGGCCAGGCAGGGGCTATCAGGCATGGTATTACCAAAATACTTATCGATATCGACCCTGATCTAAGGCAGATTCTAAAAAAAGCCGGTTTTGTTAAACGTGATCCAAGAGTCAAAGAAAGAAAGAAATACGGCCAGAAGGGAGCAAGAGCCCGTTTTCAATTCTCAAAACGATAAATCATATTCTTCTGCATTTATTAAGGGAATAGGCGGTAATTGCCTATTCCCTTTTTTTATTGTGACTACTCACGTAGTCAGGCTGAAGCTATTTAGACTGAAGGCTGAAGGGGTCAGAAAAGCACGATTGCCGTACTTTAGCGGAAACATCTGATTCTTGCATCAAACATGGCTTTAAAATGCCCTTTTTCCTAACAGTCTTCAACCTTCAGCCTATCCACCTGAGTAGTTACAATATTTCGTAATATTATACCTTAAACTCCTTAATTTTTCCGGAGGGTAAAAACAATGGATCGGTTGAAAATAGTATCTCTATTTTGTTTGATTGCTTTCATCTGTATTTATGGATGCGCGTCTGATGAAGAAAAGAAAGCAGCTCACCTTGAAAAAGGCAAGGCATACCTTGAAAAAGGTGAGCCCAAAAGTGCAGAACTTGAATTCAGAAGCGCCATAC
>JAIVWD010000183.1:0-6971 GCA_049190315.1 Deltaproteobacteria bacterium
CCGCCTTTACAACTATTCCTATTCTTTTCAAAATAAGCGTTAACTCCTTATAATTTGTGTAACCGTTCGCGGGTTCAGAGGTTCAGGGTTCACGGAGTAATGGACTACCGACTCCAACACTCTACTACATGTCGTACCATGAAAAGGATCTACCATAGTTTCTTGTCAAGCACCTAAGGGGTGCCATGGACAAACAAGTTTGTCCGTGCAAATGACGTCGATACAAAGAACAACTGTTCGGTATTTCAATGATTGAGGTCATGTGCATTTTTTAAAATTCTTCGGCAGAAAAGGGGCACGGACAAACAAGTTTGTCCATGGCACCCGCGGCCGGAAATTTTGTCCTAAACATAAAGAATAACGCTCAGGAATCATTTGTTTCCTTCAGCCTATAACCTTCAGTCTAACCACCTGAGTAGTTATACTATTTTATTATAAACATATTAATGAAACGGCAAGGATTTTTGAAATAAATTTATACAGAAATTTATACACTCGTAACATTTTAGCTTTTTAAAACTATATTCGCCGCCCCCGCAGCTGATTAATATTACATAAAAATGGGTTTGTAAATTTTTGTTATAAATTATTTTATCTTGACTCAAGACGGTCATATTATTATAAAAAAGTTTGGTTTTTTATTGATCTATATTTTATAATTAGCTGTATTTATTGAAATAATTGAAGGATAAATTATTATGAAGAGTGGTTTTAAGAAACAGCTTATTTCCTTGGCTGTAGTTATTTTGTGCGGATTTTTTCTTATCTCATGCGGTGAATCTGAAAAGACTTCTGATGCTTCCCAGAAATCGGCTGAAACGATCAAGCTTGGTGTTGCAGGAGCGCACAGCGGAGATCTGGCATCTTACGGTGTTCCTTCTGTAAGAGCGGCAGAGCTGGTGGTTCGGGATATTAATGCAAAGGGCGGCATTCTCGGGAGAAAGGTTGAGTTGTTGATTGAAGACGATGTCTGTAAACCGGAAATAGCCACCAATACAGCCACCAAGCTGGTTACGGAAGGTGTTGACATTGTTTTAGGTCATATATGCAGCGGCGCCACAAAGGCCGCTCTTGGTATTTATAAGGACTCAAAGATTATTATCATGTCTCCATCCTGCACCAATCCTGCACTTACACAGAGCGGCGACTATCCTAATTTTTTTCGTACAATTGCTTCCGATGATGTACAGGCAAGACTTGAAGTTGATTTTGCAATAGATATTTTAAAGGTTAAAAAAATTGCTGTTCTCCATGACAAGGGCGACTATGGAAAGGGTCTTGCTGAGTTTGCGAAAAAATATTTGGAAGCTTCAGATAAAGCGGAATTGGTATTGTACGAAGGCGTTACTCCAGGCGCTGTTGATTATTCCGCTATTGTTCAGAAAACAAAGTATTCAGGAGCAGAAGCAGTTATATTTGGCGGATATCATCCTGAAGCATCAAAAATAATCAGCCAGATGCGGAAAAAAGGCATGGAAACCGTATTTATTTCAGACGATGGCGTTAAAGATAATACGTTTATAAAAGTTGCAGGAGAATATGCGGAAGGAGTATATGCTACCGGGCCGCTTGATACGTCTAATAATCCAATGGCCATTGCTGCAATTGAGGCTCACAAAAATACTTACGGATCAGAACCGGGCGCTTTTTTTCTTAATGCTTATTCGGCCTCTCTATGTTTGCTGAATGCAATTCAAAAGGCAGGTTCTACAGATTATGATGCTGTATCAAAAGCACTTAGAACCGAATATGTAGATACGCCGCTTGGCAAAATTAGTTTTGATGAACGTGGCGATGCAATCGGGGTAGGGTTCTGTATGTATCAGGTACAAAACGGAGTTTATGTTGAAATAAAATATAGACTTTCAGATAAATAATTTCACTGCGTTATCAGTCAAAATCTTCGACGACGTACACATCAGCACGACTTACTCAGATTTTTCCTTCTAGCCTTGTGAAATGAATTATCTGAAAGTCTATAGTATTAAGTCCAATAACAGTTTACAGTTAATAAACATAAAACTGTGAACTGTAAACCGACAACCGTGAACCGTTACGAAGTAACTTTAAATGGAATATTTTCTTGAACTTATTCTTGGAGGGCTGACTCGAGGGAGTATATATGCCCTTATTGCCCTGGGCTATACCATGGTGTACGGCATTATTCAGTTGATCAATTTTGCCCATGGTGAAATTTATATGATAGGGGCATTTACCGCCCTTATTTTTACAAGTGTTCTGACCCTGCTGGGTTTTAACGAGATTGCAGTAATTGTGCTGGCGTCTTTAGCGGCAGTGATATATTCTTCGGCTTATGGTTATACCGTTGAAAAGATAGCTTACAAGCCTCTTCGTCATGCTCAGCGCCTTTCACCCCTTATCAGCGCAATCGGCATGTCAATTTTTCTTCAAAATTACGTGCTGTTGGCACAAACATCCGACTTTCTTCCCTTCCCGAACCTTATTCCTGAATTTGAATTTATAAAGCCATACCGGCATATTATCAGTTCATCGGAGATAGTCATTCTGATTACTACCTCGACAGCTATGATTTTACTGACTTTTCTGATCAAGTTTACCAGGACGGGAAAGGCTATGCGTGCAACAGCCCAGGACAGGAACATGGCCATGCTTGTTGGGGTAAATGTTAACCGTGTAATTTCTATAACATTTGTTATTGGTTCAGCATTAGCAGCACTGGGCGGAGTCCTGATTGCCTCCCATGTTGGTCAGATAAATTTTTATGTTGGTTTTATCGCAGGAATAAAAGCATTTACTGCTGCCGTGCTTGGTGGAATAGGCAGTATCCCCGGCGCTGTTTTAGGCGCACTTGTTCTCGGGCTGACAGAAAGTTTTGCAACAGGTTACATTTCAAGCGATTATGAAGATGTTTTTGCTTTTGGATTGCTTGTACTGATTCTTATATTCAAACCGGCGGGCATTCTCGGGCGAGTTACAGCTCGAAAACTGTAAGTGCCGATTTCACCGCATCCGCTGTGTTGCAGGCCATTTACTACACAGCTCAAAAAATATAAGCTAACAATTCAGCCACAAAGGCACGAAGACACAAAGGGGGATATGAATTTTAAACCTTATACGCGATACAGGATACATCCTCCTAATGGCATGGTCGTAAGATTAAAAAATAAAATGTTTATGATAAGAGAATATTGAATGGCAGAGCGAAGCATTTTTTGAACATCGAACATCCAACATCGAACGTTGAACATCGAATGATGAAATCGCTTCGCTCCGCCAGTTTATAAATTGGCAGAATTCCTTATTCGACGTTCGATGTTGGACGTTCGATGTTCGATGTTCATCTTTTAATTATTACATTGGATCTAACTAATGATTAAAGCTCAAGAAATAAAGAAATCATTTCTGGTTTCTATCTGGTTTATGTTTTTGACATTTCCTATAATGGTAATCAGGGTCAATCCTATAGAAAAAATTGTTGAATGGCGCTGGAAGAACATGCTTGTTGTAGGAATCGGCAGTTTTTTGCTCTCCTTTGTCTGGCGTTATATGCTGAAAAAAAAGGAAGCAGGGGAAAAACGAGCTGAAACCGGTGAATCAGGCAAAACTTTTTTGATTCAGAGGGTGTTGGAAGAACGCAGATTCTATATTCCTTTAGTGACAGGCTTAACTATTATCGCAGTCGCTTTTCCTTTTATTTTTTCCATGTATCAGACCAGTATAATGACAACCGCTTTAATGTATATTGTCCTTGGTCTGGGCCTTAACATCGTGGTGGGTCTTGCAGGGTTGCTCGATCTTGGGTATGTTGCCTTTTATGCTGTAGGAGCTTATAGTTATGCATTACTGAACCACCATTTTGGCCTTGGTTTCTGGTCGGTACTCCCCATAGGAGCTGTCTTGGGCTTTATTTTTGGTGTAATCCTTGGTTTTCCGGTGCTGCGCCTGCGAGGTGACTATCTTGCCATTGTTACCCTTGCGTTTGGAGAAATAATCAGGCTTGTATTGGAAAACTGGAATGAATTCTCTTTTGGCCCAAGCGGCATTGCCAATATTGACAGGCCGGGTTTTTTTGGTATCCAATTCTCTCTTCAGGCCGCAAGCATATATCTTTATTTTCTTATGATCGGCCTTGTCATATTTACGATCATTGTAGTTAACAGGTTGCAGAATTCAAGGATAGGCAGGGCATGGATAGCTTTGAGAGAGGACGAAACAGCATGCCAGGCTATGGGAATTGACAAAACCAGGACAAAGCTGAGGGCATTTGCACTTGGTGCAACATGGGCTGGAATGGTTGGTGTAATATTTGCCGCCAAAACTACTTTTATTAATCCCGCAAGTTTTACCTTCCTTGAATCGGCCATGATACTTTCAATCGTAGTACTGGGAGGCATGGGTTCGATTTTAGGCGTAATTATCGGAGCGTTAATCCTGATCCTTCTGCCCGAATATCTCAGAGCTTTTTCCGACTACAGAATGCTGCTTTTCGGAGCCATAATGGTTATTATGATGGTGTTCCGACCCCAGGGTATAATTGCCAATGTGCGCCGCACTTATAAATTTAATGAATAATAACACTTTAGCTTATTGAAAAAGAGTCTGACAGGATAACAGGATAGACAAGATTTGTAAGCGTTCACGGAATATTGAAATTAGAAATTAGAAATTTGGCCTTCATGCTTTTGTACTGTTCTTTCCAATTTCCAATTTCAAGTTTCAAGCCGTGAACGGCTACAATAATTTAAATCCTGAATATCCTGTCAATCCTGTCAAAAAATAATATTTAAAAGCGCTAACATGTTACGATGAATACCATTCTGGAAGTTAAAGATTTAACCATGGATTTTGGTGGCCTGCGGGCTCTGGATCACCTTGATCTGAATGTGGTTGAAGGAGAGATAGCAGCCATTATTGGCCCGAACGGGGCAGGCAAAACAACTTTTTTTAACTGTATAACCGGAATATACAATCCAACTGAAGGAGAAATACTGATTTCACCTCCAGGGAAAAAACGTAAGAAAATAAATGGGTTAAAACCAAATAGTATTACGAAAAAAGGCATGGCCCGTACTTTTCAAAATATCCGTCTGTTTTCTAATATGACTGTTCTTGAGAATGTTATGATTGGACGCCACTGCCGTACTTCCTCGGGCATTTTGAGCGCTATATTAAGAGGAAAGTCAACAATTAAAGAAGAAAAAGATGTGGTTGATTTCAGCTACAACATTTTAAAAAAAACGGGCATTTCGCACCTTGTCAACGAGTTTGCAAAAAATCTTCCTTATGGAGCACAAAGGCGTCTTGAAATAGCAAGAGCAATGGCTACCGAACCTTTCCTGCTTCTTCTGGATGAACCGGCTGCCGGAATGAATCCGCGGGAAACCAGGGAACTTGACGAACTGATAACCAGACTGCGAGATAAAGATAATATTTCCATATTGATGATTGAGCATGACATGAAACTGGTTATGAGTCTGTCCGACAGGATATTTGTTATGGATTACGGAAGGAAAATTGCACAGGGAACACCCCATGATATTATTAATAATCCTGTTGTGATAAAGGCATACCTTGGAGAGGATATAGATGCTTAGGCTAAGGAATATAAACTCATTCTATGGAAATATTCAGGCGCTGAAGAATGTAAACATCGAAATTTCCGAAGGAGAGATTATAACTCTTATAGGTGCAAACGGGGCGGGCAAAACAACAACTTTAATGACGATTTCGGGTTTAGTTCCATCGCGTTCAGGCGAAATCACTTTTATGGGTAAAACTATTCATAATATGAGACCCGACAAGATCGTTTCGCTTGGAATCAGCCAGGTTCCGGAGGGACGGAGAATTTTTCCATATTTAACGGTTCTGGAAAATCTGGACATGGGAGCTTTTTTGAGGACGGACAAGAAAAATATAAAAAAAGACATGGAATATATTTTTGACCTTTTTCCGATTCTTAGTCAAAGGAGGAATCAGTTTGGGGGAACTTTAAGCGGAGGCGAACGGCAAATGCTTGCCATTTCAAGGGCAATAATGGCAAGGCCGACGCTTTTGCTGCTGGATGAACCGTCTTTGGGACTGGCCCCCCTTATAATAAGGCAACTGTTTGAGATCATAAAGAAGATAAATATCGAAAACCAGACAACTGTTTTTCTTGTGGAACAGAATGCAAATCTTGCGCTGAAAGCAGCTCACAGGGGCTATGTTATGGAGAACGGACGTATAACTCTTTCAGATTCCGCAGAAAATCTTCTTTCAAATGAGAATGTAAGAAAAGCATATCTGGGGTTGTAGCAAATCTGCCAAAGGAGTTTGCAACGGCATTAATCATCTTGTCGGTCAGGGGGAAAACCTACATCCAGGGTTCAGTACCGGCGAATGTGAAGAGGAAGAGAAGAAAAAGAAAATTCTCAAGTTTATGAATGCGGCGGATTTGTCGATTACAGATATCTTTTTGGAGAAAAAAGAATTTTCCACGAAGGACTTGCCCGCCGAAATGCCGCAAAACATTAAAGAAGAAATCAGCAAAGAGCTCGATGGCAAGAAACTGACCAGTCTATTTTTTATGCATCCATCTTCCGATACAGGGGAAGATGTGGCTCTTGAATTCGACGAAGAGTCCGCCGGTACCCGCAAGCTTTTTGCCCTGGCAGGCCCATGGCTGGATGTCCTGGACAATGGGCTTGTTCTCTTTGTAGATGAACTGGATACAAGCCTGCATCCTCACTTGGTCCGATTCCTTTTGAATCTGTTCCATAACCCCGAAACAAATCGACACAATGCCCAGTTGGTTTTTACTACCCATGATACCACTGTCCTGGATCAAACTCTCATGCGGCGGGATCAGGTATGGTTTGTTGAAAAGGATGCGGAAAATGCCACCCGCCTCTATCCGCTATCAGATTATAAACCACGCAAGGGCGAAGCCCTGCAAAAAGGTTATTTATATGGCAGGTATGGCGCTTTACCGTTTCCAGACGAATTGAGGT
>JAIVWD010000184.1:0-6952 GCA_049190315.1 Deltaproteobacteria bacterium
AGAAAAAATGTGTTCAGGGGCCTCAAACTCCGGCAATTGGACTAAATAGCAATTCTCACAAATGTAGACGTGCAGGGGATAAAAGGGCTCCATCCTCTGTAAGTCTTCCGGCTTGAGATACGAATTCGATAGAGGCGACATGCCTAAATCTGCGAAGGTATGCCTCAGAGGAGTTTCGCAAAAACGACAGTTAATCAAATTCATACCGACCCCATATTTTCATAGCGCGAGATCTGACATTCTGATAATTCGCGCATGTTTTTGTTTTGGGAATAACCTTGGTACCACTCCACAATCCATTCCAATGCCGTCATTAAGTTCAATTTCGGTGAGCACCCAAGCAGTCTTTTTGTCTTGCAACAGTCGAGTTTCAGATACATAGCCTCATGCGGGTTCTTTTTGGAGTCTAACTCCCAGCGAATATCGCCATCCCAAAGGCGGTTCAGATTCGTCACGATCCAGGAAACCGGTTTGCAATCATCATCGTTGGGCCCGAAATTCCACCCCTCAGCAAATTTCGTCCCATGCTTCCATAAATATTCCATGAGGCACAGATATCCGTTCAGTGGCTCCAGCACATGCTGCCATGGTCGTACAGCGTTTGGATTACGGATCACTACTGGCCGACGTTCCATAATCGCTCGCATAATGTCAGGGAGAAGGCGATCCTCACCCCAATCACCGCCGCCGATCACGTTGCCGGCTCTGGCGCTTGCTACGGCCACGCCATGGCTTGGATAAGCAGTATTTGAAAAATAGGAACTACGATATGCCGATGTAACCAGTTCAGCACAACCCTTGCTGCTTGAGTAAGGGTCATGCCCACCCATAGGATCGTTCTCTCTGTATCCCCATATCCACTCTTTGTTTTCATAGCACTTATCGCTGGTAATAATAAGAGCAACCCTTACGCTGTCCGTTTGTCTGACAGCCTCCAGGATATTTACCGTACCCATAACATTAGTGCTGTATGTCTCTACAGGGTTATCATAAGAATAACGCACTAAGGATTGGGCAGCCATATGAATTACGATTTCAGGCTGATATTTCGTAAAAACAGTCTTAAGATGTGTTAAATCACGAACATCTCCTGTGACGGATCGTATCCCCTCGGATACATTAGCTATGTCAAATAAACTCGGGTTCGTTGGCGGAAGCAGGGAGTATCCTGTAATATGAGCTCCTTTGCTTTGCAGCCATATAGAAAGCCAGCTTCCCTTGAATCCGGTATGCCCGGTAATCAGAACCTTCTTGTCTTTCCAAAAAGTTGCGTTCATCACCAGACCTTCCATGGAGCTTTTCCTGAATTCCATATTTCTTCCAGGCGTCTCTTATCACGAAGCGTATCCATTGGATACCAAAAACCTCTATGCGGGAAAGCAGAAAATTGGCCTTCTCTCACAAGCTGTTTCATAGGGGCATGCTCCCACATTATTTCATCCCCATCAATATAATCAATAACTTTGGGAGAAAGCACAAAAAAACCACCGTTGATCCACCCTCCATTTCCCTCAGGTTTCTCTTCAAAAGCAGTGATGACGCTCTCTTTAAAAACCAAAATACCATATTTTGACGGAGGAAGGACAGCAGTTACCGTAGCAAGGGTTTTTCTTGCCTTGTGAAAGGATATCAAGTCCGAAATGTTGACATCGCTAACACCATCGCCATAAGTAAAACAAAAATCTTCTTCTCCAAGAAAGGATCGAATTCGCCTTAGTCGTCCCCCTGTTGCAGTCTTATATCCGGTATCAACCAGTGTTACACGCCACGGTTCAGAATAGTTCTGATGCATCTCCATTTTGTTGTTTGCCATATCAAAAGTAATGTCAGATGAATGAAGACAATAATTAGCAAAATATTCTTTAATGACATATCCTTTGTAACCGCAGCAAATAATAAAATCATTAATACCATAGGCGGAATATATTTTCATAATATGCCACAGAATCGGCCTGTCACCGATCTCTACCATGGGTTTCGGCTTTACACCAGTTTCTTCAGATAGGCGTGTGCCAAATCCACCGGCAAGAATAACTGCTTTCATGATACACCTCTAACTGTGGATGGGGATAAATCCGAAACAAATTCAAAATTCAAATATCCAATTTTCAAAACGTTATTCCCTCAATTTCTTTGTAGGAGCAATAATTTTTTTGAAAAAGGCATACCTTTGCCCCGTAACCTTAGGGTTCCCGCGCAGCTTTTTGATAGTATGCGCGATTATCAAACGTTATCAGGTGCTCTTGATAATGTTGTGGCGTTTCATCAAACTGAGGACGCGTTCTGCGGCTGCTTTCGCGTCTTGTTTATGAGAGCGTATTACTAAGTCAGGCTGTTCAGGTGGTTCGTATGGCGCCGAAATCCCGGTAAATTCCTTGATGACTCCGGCCCTGGCTTTAGCATAAATGCCTTTTTGGTCGCGACTGGAACAAATTTCCGGTGGGCAGTCAACATAAATCTCCAGAAACTGCCCATTGTGAAAGAGAGATCGAAGTTGTTGGCGATCCTTCCGATAAGGAGAAATAAATGCCGAAAGAACTATGATGCCGGCGTCCACGAAGAGCTTTACCATTTCGCCGATACGGCGGATGTTCTCTGCTCTATCTTCAGGACTGAAGGCCAGGTCGGAACATAGCCCGTGACGGACATTGTCTCCGTCGAGAGCATAAGTAGAACAGCCTTGCTGATGTAATTCCTTTTCTACAAGGTGTGCAATGGTTGATTTGCCGGAGGCCGAAAGGCCTGTGAACCAAATAACTGCTCCCTTGTGACCATGGAGGGTTTCCCTATCCTCGCGGCTGACATAACCATTAAACCATGTCACATTGTTCTTCTTAGTGATAGCTTCCGTCATCATTAGTCCTTTTTTTGCATCCTCCCGATATCATCTCCACGCCATGAGCAAACATAGCTCCGCCCCTTGACTTACATGGAAAAATTATCAATAACTTGTTGTTATGATTAAATAAAAAGTACCAACACGCTCTCTGCGTTATGAGCGTTATGAGCGTTATGAGCGTTATGAGCTATAAACTTATAAACCTATAAACAAGACCGGTTAAAAGAGTCAAGAACAAAAGGGACAATAACAGCAATTCTAATTAATGCCTGAACGAAAACTCGTGTTCAGACAAAATCCGATTTTGATTTTGTATTTTGGTACAAAGCAAAAGTTGTGCCATGGAAGAAATTCAGTGATTTAAAAGAAATGGTTGCTTGTTGCTGTATGCAAGTTTTTTGGGTTAACAGCCCTAAGGACTAAGCGTGAAAAAATTTTCATGAACTTGAACTGCAAAAGGCTGTTTCACGTTTGGAATTCAAAATGGGAAGTTTGTTGCACACATAAAAGCGAAAAGTTTACACATTATATGTAAAACGTTTCATATAAAATGTTGTTTAGAAATTGGAGGATTACGGCAATCCCTAACTCTCTTAATTCACTTTTCGTTCTTTCGTTTTTTGTTTAAAAATTTTAAGGAAGCAATAAGGATGCCAATGTTTATATAAAATGTCTGTATTATTTTCTTGCTCAAATATTTATATGAGTATCGAGAAGTTATATGGAAAAGGGGAAAGGCTGAAAATAAATTCAGACGTGTATGAGCCTCTTGCAGAAACACATGAAACAATGTTGTAGGTACTATATGTTGTATAGAGGCGTTGGATATGGCACATTATGTAGTGCTGGCCTGTCGATCTGTGTTGTTTCTGCAAGAGGCTCGTATGTAACAATTATATAAATTAAGTTCGGCAAGTAACATGCCAAATTGGCTTGGCAGGCTATTTATTTGATTTTAAAGGCTTTTTTGCGTTGGCTCAGATTTCAAAGGAAATCTTATGAAGGAAAATCCATACAGACGGGTCAAGGGAAATACCTAACTGGTTGTAAGTTTAATGTTTTTATATAGAGGATATTTCCTACACCCATTTTTTTCAGTCGCCAGGAAAATAGCTTCTGTTTCACCTGCGCTCAGGTTCATCGATACAGTGTGAACAATGGCTACCAACTTAAGCCGGGACACTTTGTAAATTCAACGGGTTATCTGAGGATAATTTTCTACCGATTCTTGCCAGTGGTAATTCACCCATCTGGTTTATTAGCCATTCAAACAGGTCTGGGAAGTCTCTCTTAAATAATCGTTCAGCTGCTGTTGTTCCATCGGGTCTCGTTAGTCCAAAGTTATGAATAACGGTTAATGCTTTTAATCGCTTAATCGAAAGGCCTCTGCCATTATGATGCATTTGAGATAAACAACCGTTCCTCCCCTCAACAGCGGAAGAAGTGCGTTGAAAATTTGAAACCATCCATTCAGCCCAGGATAGCCATTGTTGAGTAATGAATATTGGGGTAAGAGGATGCTGTTCCAACTCAGCCAAAGCCTGTTCAGATGCGACTTGATAGCTCTTTTTCAATTCAGGATTCTTGGTCTTTGCTGCCTGACTCTGCCAATAAATGGCTGGGAGGAGGAACTCAAGCAGCCATTTTCTGCATTCGTCATCAATTTCATAATCATTAAGGCTTTCCATTACCCATAACCACCAGGCATCAATCAATGATGCTATGGCTGCAATCTGTTTGGCAAATTTGCCAAGGCGGTCTTTTTTGTCAATAATGCCGCATTCATTGAGTATTATTTTAATGACTCCCGGAAGTTTCATCAGAAGGATTTGGACTTGAGCTGATGTTTGTTTAGATGTATCAGTAATATCAAAAGGATGTACGATCTTTGACAACTTGTGAAGTACTTCTTTATATCTGCTTATAGCAGATTCAATAATTTGTTGTTCCTTATTCAGATTATTTACAACGAGCTGCTGTTTTTTAATTTCGTTGACCCCTTTGGATAGTTCTATGAGCAATGATAGCGTTGCTGTTGCTTTAGCAATCTTATCCTGTACCGCAGCATACTTTCTGTTGAGACTTAAGCCTAAGAGTTTTACAATTTCGTTGCTTGCATGAAACAGGTCCGGAATACTTTGACAGCCAATTCCTTTCAAAGCTAGTTTAATCAATGCCTTGGCACGATCACTGACTACATATTTGATGCTTATTCCCAGTTCATTGATGGTTTTTTGTACTTTTTCCATCCATGTTTCATAGCTCCTGTTCTGCGCCTCTTCTTCAAAGAATATATATCCAGAAGCTAAATCCATAAATACCAATATCATGTCGTTAAAAAAGGTTTCGTCAGCACCCACAGCAACTTTTATCGGCTTTCTTGATTTGCAATGCTTTTCTTGAACTTTTTGATATTCTATAATTATTTCTTCCATTCGAGTCCGTAAATTTCTAATTGATGTCGGCGAGACACCAACATGCATGGTCAAACGAAGCAATTTAAAAAAAAAGAAATCCTGCCGGCTCCCACTCCGCACATTATGCCAAACACGAATATTGTGGCAAAAATAAGTCTGCTCAGAAATTGTTGGCCTTCAGAGATTTCCCAAAAAAAAGATTCAGGATAAAGATTTCTTCTTTCAATAGCTTTTGCATGCCTATGGACGCTACTTTTAGGAATCTCCGCAAGTTTGCTTATTTTTCTCACAGAATATTTAACCGGACATGATAATATTGAAAATATTTTACGACAACGCTCTCTCAATTCTAAAATCCTCTCTTCTCCTTCCACTATTTTGAATAGTAGGTTTGGTAGAAGAGTACTAAAGCATCTTTAGCTTGTTTTGTCTCTATTTTTCTTGAGCGTTGTTTACGATCTTTTAAAAAAACTTCTAAATGATTGAGCTATGGAAAGTGTCCCGCCTTATGTTGGTGGCCACGAAATAACTTCCCCAACTATGCATCATAGCTTCAGGTCATATTTGCCCGATCTGCCCGATAAAAAAATTGGTTTTTCTTTGAATATTTTTTCTGCATAGCTTTTTTCTGTCTGCGCATTACCTTCCCTTTGGTAATTTTTTAATCATCTTATCAAAATCCGATTCGATTCTTTGCGTTTTATTGAACTTTTTATACTCTTCAAACGCTTTCCGCTCTGCCTGTTTACGAGAAACACTACCATAACTTTCAAGTATTTTGTATTCGTTGAACTCAAGAAATCTGTTTACGCTTTCAGCAAAACTTTCCATGGTAAAAGTATTTCTGCGTTCTATGATGTTTTCAATGTAATCAAAAAATGAAGAAACAGCCCGTTCAAGTTGTTTTATTTCCTTTTCGGACAGGTAATTTTTACCAATAACAGTATCAGACTTTAGAACCCGCCCTTTGGGGGCGTTTTTATACGTCATCATGCCCATAAGCGGCTTTTTTGCATCAGCATTCAGATAAATAATTTCGGCAGCAGTATGGCCGGTTATCGCATAATGAAACTTATCCTGTACATGAGCATAGAACTGCCGTGTAAAATCAGATTTCGGATCATAATCAATGCTGCATTCGGCAAAGATGTCGGTAATTTGTTGATATATCCGCCTTTCACTGGCACGAATAGAGCGAACTCTTTCGAGTAACTCATGGAAATAATCTTTGCCGAAATATCGACCGTTTTTCAAACGTTCATCATCCAATGCAAAGCCTTTGATGATATATTCCTTTAGCAGTTTTGTTGCCCAGATTCGAAACCGGGTTGCCTTGGATGAATTGATCCGATATCCAACCGAAATAATGACATCCAAATTGTAAAACTCTATTTTTCGTTTTACCTGGCGGCGTCCTTCCTGTTGAACTGTTTCCAAAATGGAAATAGTTGCTTTCTTTTCAAGTTCACCACTTTCGTAAATATTATCCAAATGTTTGGAAATGGCGGAAACGCCCACACCAAACAGCTCTGCAATTCGTTTTTGCGGAAGCCAAATCGTCTCATCGTGCAGAAAGACTTCAACCTTCACCTGTCCGTCGGGTGCTGTATATAGTAGAAACTCAGTCATTTCATCTCGGATACTGAGTTTATTCTTGTTCTCTTTTTTATCTTTTCCGTTCATCGCTGGATCTCCT
>JAIVWD010000185.1:0-1888 GCA_049190315.1 Deltaproteobacteria bacterium
TTCTTTGTCCATCCCGCTGCCGGTATCGCTTATAGCCAGCATCACATAATGGCCTGGTTTTTCTCCTTTAATACCGTGCTCGCGAAAAAAGTTCTTGTCCAGATCAGCGTTGGCTGTCTCAATGGTGAGCTTGCCACCCTTTGGCATGGCATCCCTGGCATTGACCGCAAGGTTCATGATCACCTGCTCCATCTGACCGGGGTCTATTTTTACCTGCCATAATGCAGGCTCCGGAATCGTCAACAGCTCAACATCCTCCCCAATCAGGCGGCCAAGCATCTTTTCTATATCTGTTAATAATTCATTAATATTCAGGATCTTAGGCTGGACAATCTGCTTGCGGCTGAAGGCAAGAAGCTGGTGGGTAAGAGATGCTGCTCTTTCTCCGGCTTTCTTGATCTCTTCTATTTTCTTACGTAAGGATTCATCCTTGATGACATCCATCAATGCAAGCTCGGCATTCCCGATGATGGTGGTCAGTATGTTGTTAAAATCATGCGCTACCCCGCCGGCAAGTGTGCCGATGGCCTCCATCTTTTGGGCCTGGTGGAATTGGGCTTCAAGTTTTTCCTTTTCTTCCTCTGCCCGCTTACGTTCAGTGATATTTCGAACAGTTCCCTGAAAATAAATGGGATTTTTTGCATCGTCCAATACTATTTTCCCGCTTATTTCGCAGGGGATCTCTTCACCGTTTTTGTGATAAAGACTCGTTTCAAACATAGGAGTCATCTTATCCTGCAAGTTAACCAATAAATCAGTAATCAGTGTCTGTAAGTTTTCCATTTCTTCTGATGAACAATGTTCGGGCAGTTTGCTTCCTATCCATTCTTTTGTTGTATATCCGAGAAGCTGAAAAATTGCCTGATTGATATAAGTAAATTCCAAATCCAGATTCATCTGCCAGATACAATCAACCGTGTTCTCTGCTAATAAACGATGTTTTGCCTCACTCTCCCGTAACAGTTTCTCGGACAACTTGCGCCCGGTGATGTCCCGAGCAATTGCCAAAGCCCTTAGCTGACCCTTTTCATTGAAGAAACTCCCTGTAATCTCCACGGGCAAATGCGTCCCATCTTTCTTTATCTGGTTAATTTCGAAAGTTATTTTATTTGCCAGTCCATCCCGAACTTTGATAAATGCATCATATCCTGTCGGATCGGCATCGATCTCTTTAGGGCTCAGTTTTAGCAACTCTTCCCTGCTGTAGCCCAGAAATTCACAAGCCGCCTGATTGACATCCACGAACCTTCCGGTCTCATCACTTACAAATATGGCATCTTTGGCGGTCTCGAACAACACGCGGTATCTCTCCTGGCTTTCCCGCAGCGCATTCTCCGACTGCTTGTTTTTCCGGTATATTTTCATTTCCTCAAACGCCCGTTTTACAACAGGACCCAGACGGGAGAGGTTGTCTTTAAAAACGTAATCCGTTGCGCCGGATTTCATGCATTCCACAGCAACTTCCTCGCCTATCGTGCCTGAAACAATGATTAGCGGAATATCAAGATCAAGTTGCCGGTGTATCTTCAGGGCGGCCGGGCCGTCAAAAGAAGGGAGGGAATAGTCAGCTAAGATCAAGTCGGGTTTTTGGGCTAATGCCTTTCTAAAGGCTTTCTCTGTATCCACCCTGGTCCATTTCACGTTAAACCCTTTACGTTCGAGTTCCTTTACTGCTAATTCAGCATCATCAAGGTTGTCTTCGAGAATTAATAAATGTAATGGCATCATTTCCATGATTCATCTCCTGGTTAATCTCCCGCGCCTTGCGCACCAAAGCTTTTGAATACCGATATAAAGTGAGAATTGAATAGTGAAAATTGAATACTTGTGGAAGTCGCTACGCTCCATTATTTTCAATATTTAATGTCACGGTTCCTTAATTTTTCAC
>JAIVWD010000185.1:1897-6903 GCA_049190315.1 Deltaproteobacteria bacterium
AGAAACATTTTATTTCTTAATCTTACGACCATGCCATTAATATCTTAACTCCTCGAACTGTAACTTCTCAATAAGTTCGGGCGCTCACAACCCGATTACGACCTTGATCGAATGAGAATGTCGTATGGCCTTATGGAGTTTAGGCGTAAGCCTTTTATAAAATCCTTACGGATAAACTCTACCCGAACTTATTGAGAAGTTACCTCGAAGTTAAATGCCCGTCTAATTGCTGGAATCAAGTCTTCCATCAAGGATTTTTTTAAGATATAGTCATAGGCACCGCTGGCTGTTGCCGCCACCTTATACTCCTCCAGATCGTGAATCGTGAGAATGATGACCACGAGTTCCGGCATTATTCCCTTCAACCGGCGTGTGGCATCCAGCCCGTTCATCCGGGGCATACTGATATCCATTAGAACCAGATCCGGCTTAAGCTCCTTTGCCTTGAGTATAGCTTCCTGACCATCCTCCGCCTCTCCAATAATTTGTAGATCCTCCTCAGAGGAAAAAAGCTCCTTGACAAACCGCCTGAATCTGATGTCGTCGTCCACAATCAATACTTTCCTGATCTGCATTCTGTCTTCTCCCCTTAGACTGTCCGGTAAAACATCCATTCTTTCTGCTCTTGAGTTTCAGCATAAATATAAGTAACTACTCAGGTGGATAGGCTGAAGACTTTTAGGGAAAAGACTCCCAGAAGCCAATATTTTCTTAAAGAGGCCGGAAATTTTGTTTTAAACATAGAGAATAATGCTCAGGAATCATCTGTTTCCTTCAGCCTATAGCCTTCAGTCTAAACACCTGAGTAGTTACAAATAATCAATTGTTAATAACTAATTGTTAATTAAGGATAAAAATATGTCTCAACACTTATGGATAAAGGGCAGGGCCTGGGTATCGGGGAAACCCTGATTTTTTCAGAAAAAACCCTGATTTTTATTAGGGTTTCTATGTAGGAGGCAATGATAATTAGTGTCTGTCCGAAAAAGTATTTTTTTCAATACTGTCAATAGGTTCAACTTATTTGTAAAAAAGCCATTAGCCATTGGCTGTTAGCTCTTAGCTGAATGTGTTATCTGTTTGATTAAAGCTATTAGCCATTAGCGGTTGGCTCTTAGCTTGGGCGTTCATTTTTTGCCCTGATCTAACAGGGGTAACCCAAAGCCCGGTCCTCCGGGCCAGGATTCTTTACTTATGAATCTTATCTACGGCCAGTGGTTCGGTTTAAGTTGAAGGAGAAAATCTTCAACCGGCCAACAGAGAATTCCATCAACCATCAGTTTCTCTGTTCCTCGATATAGCAACATCGCACTGGCTTCCGGGTAGTCGCTCAGGAACGTTTTAAGTGATCTTAGGCTTTTGGGGTGAATTTGTTTTGCGTTCTTAACTTCCACCGCGTGGAAATGATGCTCTCCATACAATACGAAATCAACCTCGGAGCCGCCCCGAGACCGCCAAAAATAACAGTCCACCTGACCGTCCGAGTAATCGCACCAGGCTTTAAAATGCTGTAAAACAAGGCCTTCCATGGCCATCCCACCAATTTCATCGGGACTGTCAAGCGGACCCCTGGGGCGCAAATGGTAGTAAACGCCGGCATCAAACAAATAAAATTTCGACTGTGCCGTCATTGCGCGTTTCGCACGTTTGGTAAAAACGGGAAGTTTATACCCCAGCAACAGATCTTCAATAATCGCCAGATAGTTTTCGACAATCTTTCGGGAAACCTGGCATTCTCTGGCGATATTACTGAGATTTAAAATACTGCCGTGAGAAAAGCTGATGGCTTCCAGAAAGCGGGCGAAGGCGCCGATATCTCTTACCAGGCCCTCTTCCTTGACCTCTTCCTTCAGGTAGAGGGTAATGTAGGTTTCCAGTGTTTTGCCGGGTGCATTTGCCGATACGATTAAAGGAATCAGGCCATTTCTGAGCGCCGCATCAAGCGAAAAGTCATTGCCCAATTCAGCAGCCATAAATGGATGGAAATGGGTTAAGAGGGCACGACCCGCCAACAGGTTTACGCCACCGCGGCGCAGTTTTCGAGCACTGGAGCCGGTCAGGATAAATTGATGTGTTTTGTATTCCTCGATCAAACTGTGGATGCTGTCCAGCAGTGCCGGTGCCTTTTGGACTTCGTCAATAATGTATCGTCTTGTCCGTGGGTTCGCCTTGACAATTTGTTTGATCCGCTCCGGATGTGCAATATGGTTTCTAAATGTCCTGTCGTCCAACAGGTCAACGAGGTAGGCATCCGGAAATGTTTTTTTAAGCCAGGTTGATTTCCCTGTACCTCTTGGGCCAAAAATAAAAAAGCTATCAGCAGGAGCGCTAAAAAACCTTTCAGTGAATTTTTTCATCATCCCCCCATTTGACTATCGCAAAATTAACCTGACAGATAACAATTGCGTCTTAATTTTATCCTTTCAGGTTAAAAATGCAAGTTATATTTTTTCAAATATAGATTTTACCCCGATATTGCAAAAATCGAGGATGGTCCTGTTAAAAGATGAACGTCCAACATCGAACGCCCAACGTCGAATTTTGAATAAGGTATTCTGCCAATTTATAAACTGGCGGAGCGACCCGCCCGCCTCGCCTGAGCGAGACAACAAAAGGACGAAGAGCATTGAGTATGGCTCGCGATGGCGGGCAGGAGCGATTTCATCATTCGAGTTCGATGTTGGATGTTCGATGTTGGACGTTCATCTTTTAATATTATGTAACTATTTGAAATTATTGACCAGCATTGTTTTGTAGGGACTACCGGGGGGTGAATGGGCATAAGCGCTTAAATAAGCATTTTTTTAACCTCAAAAGTAGTTGGAGTAAAATTTACAATTTACAATTAGTAATTGATTATTTACAATTTGTAGTGATAAATTAAGTAGTTATCGACACCGACCTATTTTGTGTAATAATCAATAATCAATTGTGAATTACTAATTGTTAATGATTTCCCCCTTATTTGAGCGCTTATGTGTCAGAACTTATGATTCCTTTACGGATGGCGTATCGGGTCAGTTCTGCCGTACTATGAATATCCAGCTTGTTCATGATGTGGGCTCTATGTGTTTCAACCGTTTTTATGCTGATATACAACAGTTCAGCAATTTCTCGTGTTTTGTGACCTTCGGCAATCAATTGTAGTACCTCTCTTTCACGGACGGTAAGTTGTTCAAAGCCTTCTTCTCCCTCGCTGATCTCTTTGGATCGCCGGATATACTCATCGATGACCGTCCGGGATATTGACGGGCTCAGGAAGGAATCGCCCTTGTGAACGGCATTGATCGCGGAAATCAACTCGGCGGGGGCTGCTTTCTTGACCAAATACCCAGAGGCTCCAGCCTTAAGGGTTTGTAAGACATACTCTTCGTTAGTATGCATGGTCAGGATTAAAATTTTCATGTCAGGAAAACGTTTCTTGATCTGTCGGGTAGCTTCCAGGCCATTGAGCCCGGGCATGGCAATGTCCATCACCACAACATCAGGGTGCAACTCTTCAGCCTTTGCAATCGCCTCTCTTCCGTCTTCGGCCTCCCCCACCACTTTAATACCCGTCTCTTTATCCAGAAGGGAGCGAAGACCCTTTCGAACGATGGTGTGATCCTCGGCCAGCAATACTCTTGTCCTGTCCATTAGACCTCTCCTCAATGCCACGGTATTTCTACAGAAATCCTGGTACCATGCCCTTTACTTGACTGAATGCTGAACTTGCCTCCCAATATACTAACCCTTTCCTGCATCCCCAAAAGGCCTATTCCGCCTTTCAGGTCATCGGGAGCCAAAAACTCATTCACCTCGAAGCCCCTGCCGTTGTCTTTAATAAAAACGACAGCTTCCTTATCCTTGCGCTCCAGACGCACAAGTACACTGCCGGCCTGTGCATGCTTCACGATATTATTCAGGGCTTCCTGCACAACCCGATAGATAACCGTTTCCACCTCCGGGCTCGGTCTCTCTTCAAAATTAATGAGTTCATATTTCACATCCAGTTTGGTTCTTTTTCTATATACATCCAGGTACCAGCGCAACGTGGGCACCAGACCGAGGTCGTCCAACATGGAGGGCCGCAAATAATGGGACAGTTCACGGATCTGCTCCGATGCCTGGTCTGCGAGAGAATATGTTTCCGCAATTCTCTCCTTTATCAAGGGAATAAGGTCTAAAGGAAGCTCTTTCTCGATCGATCTAATATTGATGCTGATCGCTGTCAGGACCTGGCCCATCTCATCATGCAGTTCCAAAGAGATTCGTCTTCGCTCTTTTTCCTGTGCTGTAATGAGTTGGGAGGAAAGGTAATGGAGCCTCTTTTCTGAGTTCAGCAGCGCCTCCTCTGCGTGCTTGCGCTCGGTCATATCAATGTCAATACAATACATTTCAAATTCCCCCTTGATGTTTTTCAATATAATATGACTGGAATATACAGGGAATGTAGTTTTGTCTTTACGCATTAGTTTCAGCTCCCCGTGGGGAATGGGAATTCCATTTTCAACCCAGTTCCTAACTGCTTCAATTACGAATTCTCTCATCTCAGATGGAATTATCAGATCTTCCAGTTGGTTACCTATTGCTTCTTCCTTCTTGTATCCATAGAGTTTCTCACTTGCCTGGTTCCAGAAAATTATTTTCCTGTCCGCATCATAACCTTGAACAGCAATATTTGGAATATTCTCAAATATTGAACGAAATCTCTGTTCACTTTTCCTTAGTTCTTCCTCGGCTTGTTTGCGCTTGGTGATATCGTTCAATGCGGTTACACGTACAGTCCTCCCTTTATAATGCATCATTTTTCCTTGTATCTCAGCCGGAAAAGTTGATCCATCTTTTCGTAAAGCGGTTGCTTCGTATGGTTCTTCATAACCGGATAGCATGTTATTCATCACCATCTCGCGGTCTTCAGGTGCAATCCATTCTGTACCTTTCCTGCCAATAGCTTCTGATAATGTGTAACCAAACATTTTCTCTGCTGCCGAGTTTTGTTCAAGACAAACTCCCTTTTCAGAGAT
>JAIVWD010000186.1:0-6827 GCA_049190315.1 Deltaproteobacteria bacterium
CTACAATATCTTCTTTAACAAATTTTGCAGTGTGGCCGGACAGATCAACATCATATTCTGCCGCAACTTTCTGTGCAAAGAAATTATCTATCCTATTTAAATTCAAACTCCTTATCTTTAAAAATCCTCAAACACGCATTTGCTGCCTCAGTGTCATAAAATTTACCTTTATTAATTGAGATCTCTTCTAAGGCTTTATCAATACCGAGGGCAGGCCTGTAAGGCCGGTGAGAGGCCATGGCTTCAACAATATCAGCTACCGTTAAAATTCTTGCCTCTAAGAGGATGTCTTCACCAGATAGACCTTGAGGATACCCGGAACCATCCATTTTTTCGTGATGTTGAAGCACCATTCGAGCGATATCCCATGGAAACTCTATATTCTTCAGAATATTATAGCCGACTTGTGGATGGTCCTTAATAAGATTGAATTCATTTTCGCTTAATCGGCTGGGTTTACTAAGAAGTTCTGCCGGTACAGAAATCTTGCCAAGATCATGAATTACTCCCCCCATGTAAATTGACTCAGCCACCTCTTTTAATAGGCCCATCTCCGCAGCAATGGCACGAGCCAGATTCGCCACCCTCCTTTGATGCCCCGCTGTGTAAGGATCCCTAACTTCGACTGTTAAAGCTAAGACATGGACGATCGCATCAAGTGCTTTTCTCAAATCTTTCATTGTTTTACGAAGATTGGCAGTGCGCTCAGCAATCATCTGCTCCAGAACTTCTTTATCTAAGAGCGTTTCCTTTGCTTTTTGGAAAAAGGCATGTCTTTCTTTAAAGGAAGCCCCGATCGACTCAATCAGCAAGATATTTTTCCCCCTGAAACAGACTGCCAAGGCCTCAAGGGTATATTCGTTTCCCAATGAGTCAGTTTCAGTCCATACCTCTGAGGTCAGCCGCCCTGTTTCGTTTTTCATCCAAAAATCTTCTACCTCATCCAAAAATAGTTCAAGAAAAGAAGATTCTTCTTCCAGTTTTAGTCTGCCGATTTTCATGTCGACATTCGGGTAAAGCTGCCTGAACCAATCTGGTATTGTCCCGATTACTTGAATAGAGCCATCACCTATGTACTCCATGACGACTATATCCAAGGCTGCAAAAAGACCGGTTATGTCCAGCTCAGTCATTTCCGTTCACCTCTTCTTCTCCCCCCCTATCATCATCCGTGTAAGAGTTAGAAAGGCCTCTTCAACTCCTTCTCCTGTCTTTGCGCAGGTTTTAATCATGCTCCATCTTTTCTCTAAAAGCGCCCCAATTGCTTTTTCTTCCAACTTCCACTCATTGGTAAGGTCCGTTTTGTTCAATAGAAGTACGAAGGGAAGTCGTTTGTCAAAAAACTCATCTACCCTTTTTTGAAGACCAATGGCAGTGTCTAAGGTGATGGGGCGGGTTCCATCGACCACCAACAAATACCCTGACGCTCCGCGCAAATAAGACATCCGCACCTTATTAAAACTATCATTTCCAGCAAGATCCCACAAAACGAGATTCACGTCCCGATCTCCAAGCTTTATTGATTTTTTATCAATCTTTACTCCCACGGTGGTAAGGTACTTATCGGAGAAAATGCTCTGAACAAAACGCGTCACGAGACTTGTCTTACCCACAGCAAAAGCACCCACCATGCATATTTTTTTCTGGATCATATCTATTCTCCTTTTGTGGTTGCTCTGTCAGTAAGAACTATATTAAACGATACCCCGCGGTAAAATTCTCTGTTTTTTCCCGCCATTTCCTCGCACAAAGATTCACTGGTACCAACACCAACAGCTTTATAATTGATTCCCTTAAGCCCTTCGGTTATCAGTACAGAGGCAATAAAATTTGCACGCTTCTGGCTCAGGGATAGATTCTTCTTTTTAGACCCGCTCTGGTCCGTATGGCCTATAATTTTGATATAGAAACGCTTGTCCAAAAGTTGGGTAAGAGCTTGAAGTTTTTGAATTTCTTTTGCCAATGTTCGCAATGTATCGTTTTGCCCCGGTACTGGGTTGGTGCTATTCACCGCAAAACGAAACCTTTGATTTTCAATCCAATTTTTAATAGTGGTTAGGTTACTTATATCTGTATTTATGAGATTTTTTTTTTGGAATTGTGCGATACCTGGAATGACTCGTGCAATTTTGTGAGCCTCGGCAATCCATTGGTGAGAAGCAGAACCTGTGGCATGGAGAACATTATTTATAAGCTCCAGCCGCACTGTTTCAGGAGGGTTCAGTATTATCTTCGCCCGAGCGATGATAAATTCAGGATGCAATGCGTAGTAAGGTTCCCAATGGCTTATTACTTTCTCGGAATCAAATTTTGAATCCGGCAATACCGCCATTGGGTCAGTTGCTAATGGATCACGGAGGCCGGAAATGAAATATTTACCGTCACGTTTCCCTGCGTCAGTTACCAGAACCCCCCTCTCAGCGTTTATCTTTTTCAGATAATTTGCCCAACGGAGATGGTTTCGGGCAGAGCAAAACCCCCAGCTTCCCAGAGCGATGATTATAGCCCCCAATAATATCCATAAAAAGGGGGAGAGTTTTTGTTTTTTTGTCTTATACTGGGCCTGAAGGCAGGTTTCAAGGTGATGTCTGCTCGTTTCAAAAGGAGCTGTATCTCCATCGAAAGATTCAAGTGTGTCACTCTGCTCAAGATGAGTGTTTTCAAGTGCATCTTGGAAAACCGATTTTAACTCTTCCGGAGCGGTTCCCCGAATAGCTGCTGTTAGTAATAACTCAGGACCTTGTGTGATCCAAACGGTAAGTTCTCCTATTTGTATGGTTTCGATCGCATCCTCGCTTTTTTGCATGCCAAAGGAGTCCCGAACAAAGTCTTGAATGGCTGTCAACATGCCGGAAACCATGTCTGCGTCTCGAAAGGCTACCTCTTCCCCTACTACATGCTGAAGCAATAAGCCGGTTTCTTTGTGTATAAGGAAAACCTGTTCAACCCGGTAAACAAGGCTGTGAAGAAGGACAACTTCAGCAAATGATTTTCCTGTTCGAATAGCCTCCAGTCTCCACTTTAAGCCATCCAAGGAAAGGCTCTTTTCAAGGGCTTGATTGAGCGATTGAATCATATTCCTAAATGTTTCAGTAACGGCTTTTCTGATAGCTGGTCCCATCACGGGAAAAAGGGCGCTTACAAGGGTTCCTCGGTCTTTTTTAATGGAAGAACTGACAACCTGTTCTACAGTAGACATTAAAGCTGTAGCGAGTTTTTTGTCTTGAGATGACCGTAAAATAACCGCCTCAGGCAGAGCTCGGCTAATATCCCGTGCAAGAAGTTTAGGATTATCCAATCGCTCCTGCAATTTATCGAGTTGGGCTTGCTCTTGACCGATTATCAGACTGCGGATTTCGGTCAGTTGATCATCGGAAGTATCATCTTTTGGTAAACCCTTAGAGTTGTTTGGTGTGTGTGTGTCACCCATCTTTTATATCTTTTGAATCAATGCCTAATTTCATAGCCGTCTCATCGCTGAGGCGCATAGCTATTTCCACAAAGTGCTTTGAGAGAGTAGAACGATTGACTTTGTCGGTACGAAGTTCTTGGGCTGTTTGTTCAACGGATGTTAACATCTCTTCATATTTATGTAAAATTTCATCGGAGAGGCTTTTGGATTGATTCAAAATTTGTTGACGAAGATCTCTCGAGCTTTTGCTTAGTTGATCATCCAATTGGCCGATCTTTTTTTCAAAGGCTTTATTTAACCCTTTCATTTCATTTAAAAGTTCTTTTACCGATTCCTCCCGTTGATCATGTTCAGCTTTTAGCCGATCGATCAATGACTCCACCTCTTTCTTAATATAGTTCTCCACCGAGTCTAAACGTATCCTGGTCTCATCCTTCAAGTTGGTTACTTCTCTGCGCACGCGTTCATCGATGAGAGTAACCCTTTTTTCATAATCCCGCATTTGGGTGCCAAAAAGAATATCTCTGATTTTTTCTACCTTTTCGCCCTCTGTCGGTTTCACCCCTTGAGTCTGTGACTTGCTACTAGATTCTGGGGAACCACCTTTCATAGTTCCTTCTAAAAGAGAAACTTCACCTTTTTTTTTGATCTTACTCATAGATTTCCTCTCCTTTTCCTTTGACCTTACTCATAGGTATTCTCCTAACATTCTGTTTGCCTATTAAGAAGTTCAGAAGTCTCAGGTATTAGCAGCACTCATAATGGAGTTTCCTGAGAAACCGACTGCCCAATAGTATAACAGGTCACTGTCCTCAACTTGAATTTTGGATGCCCAATCCCAGGTCAGAGTTATGAGCATTGGAAACAGCAATCCTATTAAAATGGTTGCTGTATAGGGCGGAAAAGAGAAACTAAAATAAAAGTTTACTACAAAGCCCAGCAACCCGAATATTATCGAAATTACAACCTTGTATGCTATAAAGTGAAAATTGAATACTGAAAATTGAATATTTGTGGTATCGCTTCGCTCCATCATTTTCAATGTCACGGTTCCTTCAATTTTCAATTCTCACTATTCAATTCTCACTTTCCACGGTTCCTTCAATTTTCAATCTTCAATATACAATTTTCAATTGTCCAGCGCCTCCCGCACCTTGCGCGCCAGACCTTCCGGTGTAAAAGGCTTTTCAAGGAAATTCAGCCCTGGCTCCAGAACACCGTGATGAACAATGGCATCGTCCGTGTATCCTGACATATAAATAACCTTCATCTGAGGATATAGAGGTTGCAGCCGTTTTGCTGCTTCCCTGCCGCCCATCTTCGGCATTACCACATCGGTTATCATTAGATCAATCTGACCATCGTGCTTCTTGCAGACCATCAGGGCATCTTCGCCATTTTCAGCTACAAGGATCCTGTACCCATAGCTCTGGAGAGCTTTTTGCGCAAAATTTCGGAGCAAATCATTATCTTCTACAATCAAAACAGTCTCGGAACCGCCGGGATCATCCACAGGGGTTTGTTCTTTTTTTTCCAGGTTCGCATCCTTTTTCACTTCAGGCAGATAGACCTTAAATGTAGTTCCCTGTCCAGGTTCGCTGTAAACCCAGATAAAGCCATTATTTTGCTTGACAATGCCGTATATAGTGGACAAACCCAGTCCCGTGCCCTTGCCGACTTCCTTTGTGGTGAAAAAAGGCTCGAAGATATGTTCCTGGGTTTCTTTGTCCATCCCGCTGCCGGTATCGCTTACAGCCAGCACCACATAATGGCCTGACTTTTTTCCTTCAATACCGTGCTCGCGAAAATAATTCTCGTTCAGATCAGCATTGTCTGTCTCAATAGTGAGCTTTCCCCCCTGTAGCATGGCGTCCCTGGCATTGATCGCAAGGTTTATGATTATCTGCTCAATCTGGCCAGGATCTATTTCTATCCGCCACAATGCAGGAGCCGGAATCGTCAGCAACTCAACATCCTCTCCAATAAGGCGGCCAAGCATCATTTCTATGTCTGTTAATAATTCATTAATATCCAAGATCTCAGGCTGGACAATCTGCTTGCGGCTGAAGGCAAGAAGCTGGCGGGTTAAAGAGGCTGCCCTTTCCCCGGCCTTCCTGATTTCCTCTATCTCCTGCCACGGGGTATCATCCTTGCCGACTTCCATTAGCGCAAGACTGGCGTTCCCCATTATGACGGTGAGTATATTGTTGAAATCATGAGCAACGCCGCCGGCCAATTTCCCGATGGCTTCCATTTTTTGAGCCATGTGGAGTTGGGCTTTAAGTTTCTTGTGCTCGGTGATGTCGCGGACTGTTGCTTGTAAGATTTTTTTACCATATAATTTCATCCTGGCTAATAAAACTGTAGAATAAAATTCCTCTCCATCTACTCGTTTGTGTTTCCATTTAAAAAAATGACTGCCTTGTTCCATGGCAATTGAAATCATCTTTTGAGACTTTTCAACAGATAAGTCTCCATCCGGCTGATATTCCGGAGATAAAGCCGATGGGGTTAGAGAAATAAATTCATCCTCATTCCGACATCCAAACATCTTTACGCAAGCAGGATTTCCGTTGAGAAACACTTTGTCCGGGGTAATAATCATAATGGCATCTCTGGAAGAATCGTAAAGAGTTCTATATTTCTCCTCGCTTTCCCGCAGCGCCTCCTCTGCCTGCTTGCTTTTCCGGTATATTTTCATTTCCTCAAGCGCCCGTTTTACAACAGGACCCAGACGGGAGAGATTGTCTTTAAAAACATAATCTGTTGCGCCGGATTTCATGCATTCAATAGCCATTTCCTCGTTAATTGCGCCTGAATAAACGATTAGCGGAATCTCAAGTTTGAGTTGCCTGTACATCTGCAATGCAGCCATAGCATCAAAAGACGGCACAAAATAATCAGCCAGGATCAGATCGGGTTTTTCGGCAAGCGCTTTTCTAAAGGCTTCTTTTGTATCCACCCTGATCCATTTCACGTTAAACCCTTTACGTTCGAGTTCCTTTACTGCTAATTCAGCATCATCCGGGTTATCTTCGAGAATTAATAGATGTAATGTTATCATTTCCATGATTCGTTTCCTATTTAATACCTATAAAGTGAATAGTGAGAATTGAATACCGATATAAAATGAAAATTGAATACCGAAAATTGAATACCGAAAATTGAATACCGAAAATTGAATACTTATGGAAGTCGCTACGCTCCATCATTTTCAATGTCACAGTTCCTTAAATTTTCACTTTTCACTTTTCACTTTTCATTTTCAGCGTCCAGCACCTGGCGTACTTTTTTAGCCAGGCTTTCCAGCGAAAAGGGCTTTTCGATAAAATTTATATTTTGTCTCAAAATTCCATTACGAACAATGGCATCAGCCGTATAACCTGACATGTAAATTACCCGTGTCTCAGGCCTT
>JAIVWD010000187.1:0-6738 GCA_049190315.1 Deltaproteobacteria bacterium
TTTATCTAAAATATGTGATTTCCCTGCAAAGCAAAACGTTTTTCACCAATATGGATAAGGCCAAGTTCCGGGGCTACAGTCTGGAACAGTTTGGCGTGGATCTATGGCGTTATTTCGAGGCCGGTATCGGAGGAGCTTCGAACGGCAAGAAGTTGAGGCTGGATCCGGGGCGTAATTATTCTCTCTGGCTTATTGACAGCAATGGCGAACGTCGGCAGATTTCAGGAATTTCGTTTCTGGAGGGTGAAACATGATACCTATGAAAGAAATTGATCAGTTAGAACCATTTCAGGCCAGATCAATTATTGAAGAACTTCGAAAAGGGAGCGTGCCGGCCGATTATGTGCCTTTTTTTACTGTCGGCCGCGATAACTGGCTCACTTTTATTGAGGATGATCTGAAAAATTATATTGCCGAAGGCGGGGCCAAAGTCCGCTTTCTCAGTGGTGATTACGGTGACGGCAAGACTCATTTTATGTCAATAATTCGTCATCTTGCGTTGCAACAGGGGTTTGCCGTCTCTTTTGTCGTGTTGACGCGGGAAGTACCCATTCACAAATTCGAAGCCGTCTATCAATCTATTACGCGTCAGCTTCGCGGTTGTTTTGAGGGCATTGGAATTCGAAATCTTCTGAGCCAATGGTTAGACAGTCTGGTTCAAAATGATATTCCTCCTTCAACAGAGCAAATTGCTGATCTGGCCGAAACCTTACGCAATCTGCCGGGCATGAACGTAAATTTTGCCAATGCGCTTGTGGCCCTGGCGCATAATCGTTTTTTGCCATTGATGGAAGGAGAACATAAAGAAGATCGCATCACAAACAGGGAGATCATCTTCCACTGGTTCGAGGCAGGCAAAGCAACCAAACGGGAACTTAAACCCTTCGGAATTTTTGAAGTAGTGAACAAGGCCAACAGCAAGCAGATGCTCAACTCCCTGAATGCCTTTCTACGTTATCTGAACTATAAAGGATTTATTCTGCTGTTAGATGAACTGGAGACAGTCATCGCCCAGTCCGCCTCAGTGCGCAACGCAGCTTACGAGAATGTGCGGCTGCTGATAGATAATACCGAACAGTCTGAGTATTTCCATATCTTTTTTTCCATCATCCCGGACGTATTGCTGTCTGAAAAGGGATTTAAATCCTACGATGCGTTATGGAGCCGTGTCCGGTCCATCGGTCAGCAGAAGCGTCTGAATTATCGCGGGGTTTTGATCGATCTGCATCGAACACCGTTGAAATCGGGCGAGTTGGTCGATCTGGGGCAGTCATTGCGTCGTATTCACGAGATATCTTATCGCTGGAACGCTGCAGAGTCTGTGCCGGACAAGCTTCTTGAGGATATCTGTAAAAATCAGGAGAAGATGGGGCTCTTGAGCGAGGTACGGCTTTTTGTCAAACAGGTCATTCGAATCCTGGATATGGCCGAACAGGGCAAAGATCCGGCAGAGACACTTGATCTTACCGAGCATATCGTTTCCAGTCAGCAGGAAATGGAACAAGAGAAGATGGAACAACTGCAGCCCAGTTGGGATAAGTAACCAATGGATAAGGCCAATTTTATCCAGTTGCTGGAAAGCGCCGGCAATTTCAAACTCAGAAGGGCGGTGGAACGCTTGCGGGAGGGGCTTTTCGATCCTTTTGGTGTCAGGCTGTTAACTGCCCATGAAGCGCAATTAAACAGTATCTTTGACCACGGCGTTAAAACCCTGGAGAAAAATGAATCCACTCACCTTTGTGTCTGCGGTGCCTATGGCCAGGGTAAATCCCATAGTCTTACCTATATTCGTCAACGGGCCCTGGCACAGGGGTTCGTTACCAGTCAGATCAACCTTGATCCAAGGGAAATTCCGTTTTATGACTTCCGGCAGGTTTACCATGCCCTGGTGAGTCAAATTTCTTTTCCGGATAGCGAGTCATCCCTGGTAAAATGGTGGAAAGACCTGAGCGGCAAACAAAAAATATCCTGGAAAAATAACAGCGCCGGGCCGCTGGACATCATCCCGGAATCCATGCCTCATTTTTTCAAAGCCATTTTAACGGCCATGGCGCAGGATAACATACCGCTTTCCAACCGGCAAAAAGGCTTAAAAAAACATATCACATTCCGGCCCCGAGAGTTTCCCTGGCTCCTTGCCAACGCCCTGAACGGAAACAGCTTGCCTGTGTTTCGTCTCCGTCATGCCATGAAGTACCGACAGGTTCCATTTTACAAAGACGCATCCCTGGTCTGCAAAGGATGGGAACCATATTTTAAGGCAATATGCGGCCTGTCAGCCATGTTTCAAAAAACAGGGTTTAAAGGCTGGGTTCTGCTGTTTGATGAAGGTGAATCCATTGCCCAGCTACGCATCAACGTGCGCCGGAAAAGCTACACTATTTTGAATCAATTCTTTTCGTCTGCCTCTCCTCTGCCCGGACTCTATCCCATTTTTGCTTTTACCGACGACTTCTTTATGCGCGTTCAGGGGGAAGACTACGACCGTGTATATCTTCGCAATGAACAGGAATTTCCCTATTTTGAAGAAAATTACGCTGGGTCCTGGCAGAATTTAAACATCTATCGCCTGCACGATCTATCAAGCAAAGAATGGGAAACCATGTCTGAAAAACTGATCCATTTCCACGCCAAAGCATATGGCTGGAAACCGCTGGAGACCGAAATGCAGGAAGAGATGGCAAAAATCCTGGCAGAAAAAGGTGATCGTGAAGCCCGCTTGAAAATAAAGGCCATGGTAAACCACCTGGATCTGGCCCATCAGAAAGTAATCTTAGGCGGGTAAGCTAAAGGCTATCGCCCAAACCAAAATTCTACGACTTTTAAAAGACAGCTATTGAGCGCTTTTCAGGCATGTTGTGGAATCTCACTCGCAAGCTACACCCAACATTGAGACAAATAACATCACATTATACTTCAAGGCAAAGATTGATTATGGGAAAAAAACTGATACCTGATGAAATACGAGAAAATGTTTCCGCAATCGTAGAAAAATTCAACCAACAGGAACTTAAAGGCACAGACGTTCGTTACATTGCCAGATTTCAAGGAAGATTTCTTTATCTTGACAGGATTGCATATGGTAAAAAAGAGCCTGTAAGCCGTATGGAATATTTTAGAGAAATCAGCGAATGGGAGTTTGCAATATTTAAATGGAGTTCAGAAATATATGATCCCGATGAATATTTTTTTTCTGGAAGTGAATTGGTTGATGGGACTATTGAAGGCGCAATGAAAGCTGGTATGAAAGCATATCCAGTATAACAAAACGGTAGAGACTGACCACACCAGCGAATTTTTTAGGAAAATTTGAAGTTCAAGAGAACTATTAAAATTAATCGTTTATAACATCTATGGTGTAACCAGTTTAGGGGGGTATGATATATGCTCCTCCAGGTACGTTATCATTTCAAAGAAAAAACCAAATCAAGATTAAAGGTAACTATTCAGCCACAGATATACGCTGATCATCACTGATATAATTCTGTAACAGTTCAAGGTTTACTGTTCAGAGGTTAATTGCTTTGCGATTTTCTTCATTTTTTTGCTTTTTAGTTCAGTACAATCCTGCTTCCTGCCCGCTCGTGCCTCACACTGGCAGGAGGAGATGTATCATAGAATCTAATAAATTCTGCATAGGACTCAGAATCGAAGTTTTCACAGGGGGTCATATGTTATGCCCCGCTAAATCAGTTTAACCTTGAACTTTGAGCCGTGAACTTACCTGTAGTTAAACCTATCTGTGTTCATCTGTGTGAATCTGTGGCTGAATAGCTATGATTAAAGGAGTCCGAATCCAGATCTTGGGCGGGTGAAAAAAGTAAGCGGAATAACTGGCAGAAGAACGGGGCATCAGCAACATGTTCGATATTTGAGTTTACTATGTTTTTCTTAGTATAAATAATCACATAGCATACATCAACAGTGTATGAAACGCATAAAATCATGGGCGTCCCACTGGGTTCACATTGTGAGGAAAAAATAATTCAGGATAAAAAATTGGCAGGAGGTTTATCATGCAGACAAAGACAATACATGAAGAAACAATCTTAAAAGAGGTACAAGGCATGTCTCAACCTGTTCAGGAGAAATTGGCTAAAGTTGTACGTTTTTTTAAACAGGAAATTATCGCACCTGGTCTGGATGAAAGACGCGCAACTGATGAGTTTCTATCTGTATGTGGAACATGGGAGGATGACAGAACCATTGAAGAGCAGATAAAAGATATCTATTCGAGCAGAAAATCTACCACAAGAACAGAGGATATGTTTTGAAATATCTTTTAGATACAAACACCTGCATCTATTTGCTTAATGGCAATTTCTTATTAGAAAAAAAGGTAGCAGAAATCGGAGTTTATTCACTCGCTTTATCCAACTGCGTATTAGCAGAGTTGTACTTTGGTGCCTATAACTCAAAAAGAGTTGAGGAGAATCTGAAGAGAATCGATTTGTTCAAAAAGAATCTGGCTATTCTGACTGATAGTGAAAGGTCTGCTATGCTTTTCGGAAAGATCAAAGTCGATTTGAAATCCAAAGGCAAAATCATTGAAGATTTGGATATTTTGATTGCTTCTATTGCGATTGCTGACAACTGTATTCTGGTAACAAATAACACAGATCATTTTGAGCGAGTGGGTGGGCTGCAGATAGAAAACTGGCTGGAAAATAAATAGGAAGGCCGAGCAGTTCAATACTCTTCTCGCAGAGCCCGCAGGAACAGTCCGAATTCAGATTCTAAGCGGGTGAAAAAAAGCAGGCGGAACAACTGGCAGAAAAACGGGGTATCAGCAACATTTCGATATTTTAGTTTAAGCTGTTTTTCTTAGTATAAATAATCAGATAGCATACATCAACAGGATATGAAACGCATATTTTCATGGGCGTCCCCCTGGACCTGTGTCAGGCTCAATAATTTCAAACACCCACAAAACAGCCACACGGGTTGACAAATTAAAAATCACACGCATTTTAGTTCATATTTTTATAATATCTGAAAACAGACTTTTGACTGGAGGAATTATGAGTAATCAAGCAAAAACCCACGAATTTAAATCGGAAGTTAAGCAGCTTTTGAAGCTGATCATCAACTCTCTATATTCAAACAAGGAGATATTTCTTCGCGAACTGATATCCAACGCGTCGGATGCCATCGACAAACTGCGATTTGAGGCCCAAACAAACCCCGACATTCTGGGTAACGACACGGAATTTAAGATTAAGCTCACCCCGGACGGAATCAAACAGACATTTGAAATCTCGGACAATGGCATCGGAATGACCTATGACGAGGTCATGGAAAACATCGGGACCATTGCTCAGAGCGGAACGGCTGCTTTCATGGCGGCCATGGAGCAGACCAATGGCGACACCCTTACCCCTGAACTGATCGGCCAGTTCGGTGTTGGATTCTACAGCGCCTTTATCGTAGCGGACAAGATCACCCTCCTGACCAGAGCGGCCGGATCGGAAAAGGGGGTTCGCTGGGAATCCCATGGAGACGGGACCTATACCATCGAAGAAGCGGAAAAGGAAAGCCGGGGAACTTCAATAACCCTTGAACTAAAGAAAAAAGAAGACGGGGAGCAGGATTTTACGGATGAATGGGTCATCAGACACATTGTCAAGCAGCATTCCGACTTTGTCAGCTACCCGGTGGTGATGGATGTGGAAAAAGAAGAACCCATCCCGAAACCCGAGCAACTCCAGGACAAGGACGGCAAGCCCCTCGGAAAGACCACCCACAAGGTTGTAAAGGAAGAAACCTTAAACACCATGAAGGCGATATGGGCCAAGGCTAAAGAGGAGGTCGACGACAAGGAACATGAAGAGTTTTACATGCATATTAGCCATGACTGGAATCCGCCCCTGGCACGGCTGCACAGCAAATTCGAAGGAACCACCGAATACACCGCCCTTCTGTACATTCCTTCCAAAGCGCCCCTTGACCTGTTTAACCCTGATGCAAAACATGGTATCCATCTTTACTGCAAACGGGTTTTTATCATGGACGACTGTGCGGATCTGATGCCGGAATACCTCCGATTTGTAAAAGGGGTTGTAGATGCATCGGACCTCAGCCTGAATATCAGTCGTGAGATTCTCCAGCAAAACGCCCTGGTGAGAAATATCCGCCAGAATCTTGTCAAAAAGATTTTTGAACTGCTGAAAGGTCTGGAAGACAAAGAATACGAAAAATTCTACGAGGAATTTGGGGCCGTTCTCAAAGTCGGTATTCATTCCGACTTTGAAAACAAGAACAAAATCGCCGAATTGGCGCGATTTAAGACAAGCAAATCAGACGGCAAGTGGGTTTCACTCAAGGCGTATGTGGACAACATGCAGCCCGATCAGAAGGAAATCTACTACATCACCGGCGATAACATGACCGCTCTTCTGAACAGCCCTCTTTTGGAGCAGCTCAAGACAAAGGATTATGAGGTCCTGCTCATGTCCGACCCGGTGGATGAATGGGTGGTTCAATCTCTCACCGAATACGACGGCAAATCGTTGAAAAGTGCTGAAAAGGGCGACCTTGCGTTAGACAAGGTCGACGATGACAAAAAGGATAAATATGATGGCCTTTTCAAGCAACTCCGTCTGCTTCTGGAAGAAAACATAAAAGAAGTAAAACCGTCCACCCGCCTCACCGATTCGGTGGCCTGTCTTTCCGAGGACAGCTCCGACATGAGCGCCTACATGGAAAAAATTCTCAAGGCCTCGGGTCAAAAAACACCCG
>JAIVWD010000188.1:0-6719 GCA_049190315.1 Deltaproteobacteria bacterium
TTTTCTAACAAAAGAAAAGGAATCTATCGAAAAAGAAAAAAAAACTATTGATAAAAAAATAGAATGTATAAAAAATACAGAACAAGGGCTTACAATTGAAAAAAAAAAAGAGCTTTTTGAACTTTTAAAAAAAATTAGGACATTTACCAAGACCAATAACAACATTGGTGTCAACGCTGTTGCCTGGACCGGCAAAGCCTATCACAAGTGGTTTTTGTGGATTGACTGGTGGAAACAGACTGGAGAAATGGTAACAAGCACAACGAAAATTCCAAAAGTTTCATGGGAAGACTATAAAAAAATGAAGAAGAAAAAGAAATAATGAAATGCTGTTTTTTGAGGATTCAAAAATAAAAATACTGCTAAAAGATACAGTAAGTATCGATATCTATACCCAGATTCCCGGTATAACTACTTCAAAAATTTTTGAAAAAAAACTCTATACCATAAAAGAGGACAGCGCGATTCGGAAAATAATTCATTCCTTGAAGCTCAAAAAGATGCATAAGGCAGTGCAATGTAAGGCATCCAACTATATCATTTTTAACCTTAGAGATGACGGCACCCTGGAGGCAGATATGGATCCCGAAGGAACTTGGCTTCGAGTTACAACACCTAAAGGCGTCGAATTCTATCAACCCGACAACAAATCTGTTCAACTGTTACTTAATCATTTAGAAAAAGCCAAACTCCTATATAATGAAGAATTTACATCCGAGTAAGGGATCTTTTCGGGCTGTTGCCAAAATCGGAAAATGTGAACTTTACCCCACATTCCCGGATAAGCTGTAAGCATATCTTGTTGATTTTATAAAAAGGCTATGGGTCAAGTTCCTACGGTTGACTCTTAGTTAGTGGGGACGGCCGGAAAGCGCTGAGATAAATCGACATAGCAAGGACCAGTATCAGGTCTTCATTCTTGACAGATAGGCTCTTTTGATGTGCAAAGGCCATAGTATCTTCAATTATCATTGACTTCATCGAAGGATCTCTTTTGCCGGGCGCCGACCTTTAGTATCATGTTTGAGAGGATCTAACAGGGTAAACATCACGGAGAAACGAAAGAAAAAATCAGAAAAATGCAGAAAGGAGGAAGAAAATGGCTAAAGGACATGCTTTGCTGGTTGGACTGAAAAGTGTAGATCCCGCCTCTTACAACGGATGGGATGGAACAGGCGGATGTTGGGGATGTGAACTTGATGTGGACAACGTGGAGAGAAGTCTAAAATCCTTTGACTATGATACTAAGATACTGAAGACCGCTGATGCCACCCGGAACAGGATACTATCTTCACTCTATCGCGCGGCCGACAACCTGGTCGCTGATGACATCTTTGTTTTCTATTATTCGGGGCATGGGGGGCAACAGCCGGATCTTAACGGAGACGAAGTGGATGGCAAGGATGAAACACTTGTCGCATATGACAGAGAAGTAATAGATGACAAGATTCACTACGCACTGACAAGATTCAAAGCCGGTGTACGTATAGTAATGATCAGTGACAGTTGCAATTCCGGTACGAATTACAGGGGAAGAATGACGGTACCAGTAAATGAACAGGCCATATTCAGACCCGTAGCAAGGACGCCAAGAGAGGAGGTGGATATAAAGGCTCAGCTTATTCATCTGGGAGGATGTCGGGACGGCTTTACGTCCGCTGGATACCAGCATGGTGGAGCATTCACTATTGCTTTGTGTGAAGCCTGGCAGGATGGTGCTTTTGCCGGAACTTTCAAAGACCTGCATAAAAAGATATGCGAGTTGATCAGCTCAAGCCAGAAGCCTCAGTATAATGAATACGGGCCTTTAACAGATGACTTTCGATCCCAGAAAGCCTTTGCTGTGATTTTTGCTCCTCCAGTCGAGGGACCTGTTGAGTTGCCGGTTATTGATTTTGCGCCGCATAAAGCAGAGATCACTCATCCAGGCCGGAAAGACTCCTATAAATTCATAGTTGCCGAGGAAGGAAAATATACCGTTGAAACGGAAGGCCGCACGGATTTAGTTATGGCTCTCTACGGCCCAGACAGTGAAACAAAGCTGATTGCGCGTGATGACGACAGCGGTACAGGCTGGAATGCAAAAATTGCCGCAGACCTTTCACCTGGTACGTATTATGTCAGAGTTGAACATTACGACAGTCAGAGCGGAACAGGTGCATACAGCATTAAGGTGGTGAAAATGATTATCAAATCTTGACACCAAAGCCCCCTCAAGGGCCTGAAATCTGATTCAGATAACGAAAAAGTATCTTTGAAGATTTTACGCCCTTTCCTGCTTCATATTCATTGCGGGCATTTCTTGCAAGCTGCGTCAAGCGCTGCCTTTCTGCATCAGGACAGTTGTCTAAAATTTCCTCAATAAGCTTTCTGTTTCCTTCCTTAAGTTCATCCCGCCATTTTTCAATCTTTTTAAAGGCAAGGATTTTTTGATGGTCACCGAGCCTGATATTTTCAAGAGCATTCTGTATGGGTTCAGGGTCGGTATCACGCATGAGTGTGCCGATGTATTGCAATTGCCTGCGCCTTGCTCCGTGACTTTTTGTTTTTTTGGCAACGATAACAGCATTACGCAAATCATCCGAAATATCAATACGTTTAAGCTGTTCAGACGGCAGGGCTACAAGCTGCTCGCCAAGCTTCTGCAAAGCCCTGGCTTCATTTTTCTTTTGCGTTCTGCTTTTACGATCATCATTCATTAGTACATCTCGTACTTAACCAGTCTGCCGTCAAGCCCGCCTGCCTTGATCGGTTTTTTCCATGATGCTTTCAGACCGATTTTTTTTATATACCTGCGTTCTCCGAAGTAAATATAAGCAGTTGAACCTTTGCATTTCTGTTTAAGAAAATCACCGAGATTTTTGTAAAACGCTTCAAGGTCCTTATCTCCCCCCATTCGAATGCCGTAAGGAGGGTTTGCTACAATTACCTGCCCCTCAATGGCAGGCAACTCTCTGAAGTCAGCCCTTTCAACTCTTACATTCTTTCCGTAATTAAGCCCCATTATGTTTATCTTAGCCGCATCGACAGCTTTTTCGGACAGATCACTGCCTGCAATCAGCCCTTGCGGCAGCTCCCGGATTCTTGCGTTGGCCTCTTTTTTAACCTGCTTCCAGATAGAACCGTCAAAGTCAGGCAGAAATTCAAAACCGAATTTGTTTCTAAAAATGCCCGAAGGAATGTTGCAGTACCGCATGAGCGCTTCGCACAAAAGTGTTCCCGAACCGCACATAGGATCATATAAAGGGACAGACCCGTTCCATTCTGTAAATCGGATAATCGCTGCCGCGACAGTTTCCTGCATGGGCGCTAATACTGTCTCCTCTCTGTATCCTCTCCTGTGAAGCGCGCCTCCCGACGTATCGAGGGCTATTTCCGCCTTGTCATGCCTGATATGAAGATTTAGCAGGATATCAGGATTCCTTATAGACACATCAGGGCGCTTACCGGTTTTTTCCTTGAAATAATCAGCAACAGCATCTTTGAGGCGGAGAGAAGCGTACTTTGAATGAGAAATAGTACTGTCGGAAACATTTCCCGACACGGCAAATGTACTGCCTTCTGCAAAAAAATCTTCCCATAGTATCTGTTTTGCCTTTTTGTACAACGTATCGGTATCATGACAGTTAAATGATATTAACGGCGCAAGGCACCGTGAAGCAAGCCTTGTCAAATAATTAATTCGATACAGGGTTGATTTGTCTGCTCTGAAATGAATTCCGCGAAACTCCGGAGCAATGTCTTCTGCACCTAATTTGGCCAGCTCTTCCGCACCTGCTTCTATTAAGCCTTCAGCTATCTGAGCAAAATAACGGGAATCCCGCTGATACTTATATGCTGCCACCAGCTGTTTATCTCCTCTACAAATATCGTTTAGGAACGTGGACGAAATAACTTCCCCAAATCTATGCGCCTGCTTGAGGAAGTCGTCCTCGTTCCGTACAGCCTGAAAGTCCGCCCGATAGGGCGCTAATTCAAGTGAAAATCCGTGGCGAATTATCGAATTTTAAAAGAAAGTTTTCCTGACGTTAATTCATTGGAAACGATCACATCGGATGGATTGATCTGCTTGACGATATACCCGTTGACATGCTCACCCTCTCTGCAGATTTGACCGTTAATAACTACTATACGCTTATTTGCGTTTGCGGACCAGGAAATAGCCTGAAGCTTTAAACCGGCCTCGTCATTTATTTCTATTATTTCGGTGGGGGCCGGAACATCTGAGTGGATCGGTTCGGAATAGTATGCTTTCGATTTCGGAGGTGATGCCGATGGTTTTTCAACTCCTGTATGCGCGTAGTCGAGTTTGACCGTTTTGGCATCAATTCCGATAGTCAGTGGTTTTTCAATTGTATCAACCGGTTTCGCAGATTCATTTGAGGGCGAAGGTGGGGTTACCATCTGTTGAGGCAAACTCTCTTTGCGAATTTGATCGGTTTTTAACATAGCTTTTTCCATGGTCTTTTGCGAAATTCCGGCCTCAGGAGCTGGTGATTGCCTTGGGGATATAGCCGGTCTGCTGATGATAAATCCGATGGCTGCAAAGATTGCAATTGTCGTTACAATGATCAGGCTTTTGGTAATAATCGGTCTTATCCGCGGACGGTTAGTGGACCCTGCGATTATCCTTGCCGGCACTCCTGACGTAGTATCAGCATCCTGTTCGAGTTTTTTCAGGGCCTTTAAGATAGAACTCAAAAGAATAACCTCCTGATAGCATAGAGGCAGCCACTCGATACGAACCTCAAAATAGTGGGTTTCCGTTCAGACACTAATTTTATATTAAAAAGTTTTTCTCTGTGTCCTCTGTGAGAGATCATTGCCGTTTTGTTCTTTCTTTCATGGTTTGCCATAAATGCGGAATCGCAAAGAGTTCTTTTTCATTGTACAAAACTATTTTGGTCAGCGGTCCGACAATTCCGTCTACTGGAATACCGTGTTTGGCCTGAATCGCCTTTATTGCCAGTTGTGTGAATAAATCATAATTCGTATTTATTTCAATATTTTTAAACCCAATATCCCGTAAGTGCATTTTTAAGGCGATGATTGATTCTTTCGGTGAATTACGAGGTGTGATTCTCTGGTAGTTATAAAAATTTTTCCAGAAAACAAACCCCGTGCCGGTCCAGTATTTGACAATATCATCATACAACACATTGATTTTACGCCCTGTTTTGCCGTCAGATAAGGTCAGTGCATGGTTTTTTGCTTTGATAACCGTCAGGTAAATCGGATAATGGTTTTCCGGATGTTCAAATTTCAAGATAGCGCATAGATTTAAATTTAATATCAGGTTCAGGTTGTCGTCAATCCGTTGGAGGATGAGACCATTTTGCAAAGCAGCCAGAGAAAAAAACGCCTCATCATCTTCGAACCCGTTTAAATCAGGTGACATCCTTGAGTTGATTCCCCATTTATTCGAGACGGTTTTTACTGACATCGCTCGGGTGGTTTTTGCGGGTAAGGTTACAAGCATTTGTTTGAAATCCGGCATGGCATTACCCTTTTCCGGTTCAGAGATTCCAGTGGCCATCGCCGGCGTTTCAGTTTTTGCAGATTCAATCGAAACCGGTTCAATAATCTCTTTCTGCCGGGCTTCGATTTGAGCCGTTGGCGCCGGAACCGGCAGGACTGCTTTGGGTAATGGTTTCGCTGTTTGGTAGAAAAAAGTTCCTCCAAGAGCGACACACAGAACGAAAAGCAAGATCAGGTGCTTTTGCCCTGCTTGAACAACGTATCGTTTTATTTTGCCATGGTTGGACAGCTCGATTATCGCTGCTTTGGCAATTCTACTTGATATTTTGTGGCAATTTAAACCATAAGCAGTCAGCAGAGCTCTGTCGCATGTAATGTTGATCAACCGTGGATTACCACTTGAATATTTGTATATTTTACGTATCGCATTGCGAGAAAATATAGCGACCTGTTTTTGGGATGCCAGATGGATTCGATGCTGGATATATGCGGTTGTTTCCTGATAAGACAAAGGCCGCAAACGGCACCTTAAGGATATGCGTTGTCCGATCTGCCGGAGATCATAGGATCTCAGCATTTTACCCAGTTCCGGTTGCCCCACCAGGATGATCTGCAGGAGCTTATCTTTTGTGGTTTCCAGATTTGAAAGGAGTCGGATCTGTTCCAGAACTTCTTTGTTTAAATTCTGGGCCTCGTCAATTAAAAGGATCACTTTTTTCCCTTCGGCCCTTTTTGCCATCAGAAATGCATTTAACGTATCAATGAGCGCTTTGATGCTGTCCGGCTCTGAGAGGATGTCGAATTCGTCGTTTATGGATTTTAAGAGGTCCATCGCATCCATTTTGGGGTTGAAAATATAGGCGGATTCCGTATTGGCATCCAGGTTCTCAAGAAAAGCCCGACACAGCATTGTTTTTCCACTCCCGACCTCTCCAAGGATCTCAACAAATCCTTCTCCTTCCACTGCTGCATATTTCAGATGGGCAAGCGCTTCTTCATGGCTTTTGCTCAGGAACAGGTAAGCTGGATTGGGTACCAGCTTGAAGGGTTTTTCTTTGAAACCGAAAAAATGATTATACATCGTATGCCTTTATTGTTTTCAGATGTCGATTGTCGTGTCGGATGACATAGGGCTCGCTAAAAAATAACTTGGCATTTTTGCATCCCAACTTCACCATATCTTTAATCGATTTTCATTCGCAAAAGTCCTCGAAATAGCTCGCTATTCCTGCGGTTTTGCT
>JAIVWD010000189.1:0-6704 GCA_049190315.1 Deltaproteobacteria bacterium
CGCACAGCACGCTTATGATAAATCCTGTGTAACTACTCAGGTGGATAGGCTGAAGGCTGAAGACTGTTAGGAAAAAACGCATTAAAAGCCATGTTTGATGCAAGAATCAGATATTTCCGCCAAAGTACGGCAATCGTGCTCTTCTGACCCCTTCAGCCTTCAGTCTAAACAGCTTCAGCCTGACTACGTGAGTAGTTACAATCCTGTCAGTGTATATTTGGTGCGAAACGCTCTACGTTTTTTTCGATATGTAAAAAGCACTTCAAGAAAATGAGACAGACGCCTGCCGTGGGTCTCAACAAAGGCAGCCAGATGGTCGAGGCGATGCCGTGGGGTCTGTAGTGCCTGTCCGAAAAGTATTTTTTTTAATGCTGGCAATAGTTTCAGCTTATTTACCGATGTGAAGATTTGTGAAAAAGCGATTAGCTGTTAGCTCTTAGCTGAATGTGTTATCTATTTGATTTTTTAAGCTAAAAGCTAAAAGCTAACTGCTAAAAATCTTCGATTTGAGAATAGCATATAACTGACTATAATTTCAGGTATTTTGAGTTTTCGTTCAGGCACTAATTTACGCCTTTTTGGTTTTTAATAATTCCTGATATGCTTCAGTTAATTTAATGAATTTATCATGCTCTCCCCCTTTATCGGGGTGGTGTTTTTTAGCCATATGCCTGTATAATGCCGTTAAGCCGCGGCGACTCATTTTCTTAAGTTTATCTTTTTTTATATCGAATATTGTTATTGCTTCATCTAAGGTTACTGAACTCTTGTCAGGGGGTGGAGCATAAAACCTTTTGCCGTCAATAAAGTTTTTTATGTAATCATGTAAAAAATAGCTTTCACCGTATTCGTTATCAAAAAACATGATAACATATCGGATCAAATATTCATTCACCTCCGGCCCGGTTGTCATTCCAGCCCAGAAAGACCTGTCTTTGTTCAGGCGGCATATCTCTTCAATAAAATACTCATCAACTTTTTTTTGATCCAGAGCTTGAGGCATTGTCTTTGCAGTCAACTTTGAAGAAAATCTCTGTAGATCAAATATTACATAAACGTATGACTTCAATTCATGGGGATCGAGAATATCTTCCGATTCCAGAAAATACTGTTCGATCTCGTCTCTTGATTTATTGAGAAGTACCTGGAAAAGTTTAGGCGATATGCGTCCAATTTTTCCCTGGTCCATATTGCCGAACCTTAAAAAATGAATTCTTCTTTTATCGAACAGATGAAACCGGGCGTTTTCCCCTTTTTCTGTCGTACTTTTTTTTCTTTGTGTGCGTCCGGCTCTTTTACTGAACATTTCAAGAACATACTTTATTTCCGGCTTCAGAAAGCGCCAGAATATATTATCGAGTTCATCAAAGCCGGGCTTCACGCCAAGAGAGTTCAGCCTGTTTTCTACTTTTTCGTCAATATAGTAAGCATTCCCTCCAGGGTAAATAATATATTTTGCAGGATTGGCCCCAAGATCAAACAAGTCCCGACTTCTAAAATATTTTCCGTCCCAGTAAGATTCCCTGATGATGTAATGAAGTTTTTTTTTGATTATTTTTTTGGCCAGATACACAGAAGTTTTACTTTCTATAGGCGTTTACAGGTTCACGCTTAGTCGGCTTTTAACCTTGAAATGTTACGTATTCGTATTTTTTGACTTTTTGCCATATTTTATAGGTATTCTTGCGGAAGATTTGGCTTAACCATGAGTTGTATCTGCTCCAGTCTGTTTTTGAATTACTCCAGGCCTTTTGCAGGTCTTCAATAAAACTGCTTTTAAGTTCAGCCAAACTTATTACCCTGACAGTTCCATTTTGATCAATCAGAATCCTGATCATAATTTTGTTTTTTTGACAAATGAATTTTTCCACATCATTTGGCCTGAACTGCTTTTCAAACTCAGGATTGTAAGGAGTCGGGAGCAAAAAGTTTTTACCAAACCGCCAGATTACAAGCGGGTATTTTTCATTGTAGATTCCATATGCTGTCAAATTCTTAAAATCTTCAATATCTATTTCTCTGGGATAAGGCAATGAAACCAGAAGTTGAATCTCACCGTCTATTATGCCCATTAATGAGCTTTCAAAAGGCTTCTCCCAGCCAGGATACTTATCTCCTGTTTTGATTTCCTCTAATCTGTTTTGCATGTCATCAGGTATTAATCTTATCCTTTAATTTGTTGGAATATCTGAAAGTTACAACCTTTCTCGGTCTAAGCATCATATCTTCTCCGGTTGCAGGATTTCTGCCCCTTCGTTCCTTTTTATGCTTTACGCAGAATTTGCCAAACCCGCTGACCAAAACATCCTCGCCGGATTCAAGTGTTTGCTTAATGATTTCCAGCAGAGTTTCAAGCGTTTCAATAGATTGTTTTTTTGAAAATCCATTTGTAACACAGATTGTCTCAACAATATCAGCTTTGGTAACGGCCATAATTTATTTCCTTTCTATAGACTTTCAGATAAATAATTTTACTGCATTATCAGCCAAAATCCTCGACAACATACACATCAGCACGACTTACTCAGATTTTTCCTTATAGTGTCGTGTCATGCGTGAAATATCGTATCAGGCACTCGTCATTCCCGCGAAGGCGGGAATCCATTCCCCGATCAAGTCGAGGACAAGCATTTCTGACCACTTCGGTGCTTCTGGATTCCCGCTTCCGCGGGAATGACGGCCATATTTGCGACACTACATAGATGACAGGACAATAGCCTTGTGAAATGAATTATCTGAAAGTCTATATATGCATCAAGGGTAATTTGTTTTAAAACCGATATAACAGATGTTAATCTGTTATATTAATCAATTGTGACTACTCACGTAGTCAGGCTGAAGCTGTTTAGGCTGAAGGCTGAAGGGGTCAGAAGAGCACGATTGCCGTACTTTAGCGGAAACATCTGATTCTTGCACCAAACATGGCTTCAAAATGCGCTTTTTCCTAACAGTCTTCAGCCTTCAGCCTATCCACCTGAGTAGTTACCAATTTATTATATTTTTCTTCTGATATAATTATTACACCCATTTTTTTTGCTTTTTCAATTTTGCTTGACCCAACCTTTTCCCCACAGATTAGATAATCGGTTTTGCTGCTTATCGAGGTTTGAATCACTGCGCCAAGCCTTCTCGCTTTTTCCTGCATTTCTTCTCTGCTTCCGTAATCCATTTTGCCGGTAAATACAACATGTTTTCCGGCAATTGCGCTATCTATATTAATTTGTTCTTTTGCAAGAGGTGTTCTTTCAAGATTAAAACCAATTGACAGCATGTGATATATTGTGTCTTTAATTTTTTTTATGCCTTCTTCGACCGAACTGCTTGTAATTGGGCCAAAATTAGGTATTTTTTTAATATCTTCTGCTTTTGCATCTATAAGCTCTTCCATCTTCATATGAGAAAGCAGTTTTCTGCTGTCGCCCTTTCCGAGATCTGATATTCCAAATGCCGATAAAAACCGCCAATCTTCAACCGGTTTGTTTTTACTTATATTAATGGCTGCTGCAAGATTTTTTGATTGAACGGGGCCAAAACCTATACTTTTAAAATCATTTTCACTCATAGCATATATTTTTTCAAGGCAGTCATAACCATTTTTAACAAGCTTCTGGATTGTTTTTATTCCAAACCAGTCCGCGTTGCCAAGAGTTTTAAACCAGTGGCTGATGCTTTGTTCTATTTGAGCCTTGCATGAACTATTATTACATTTTAGAAAATCATTATTCCATTCAAGTTCTGTCCCGCATGAAGGACATTTTTCGGGTATTATAATTTCATCTGATTCTGCAATAACTTTTTCAAGCTTTGGAATTACTTCGCCGCTTCTAATAACTTCAATTTCCGCGCCGACGCCTATATGTTTTTTTTGTATAAGACCTGCGTGATGAGCTGTGACGTTCCGGATTGTAGCTCCTGAAAGATAAACAGGCCTGATCTTCAATACAGGGGTAATATTTCCCGTTCTTCCCACCTGCCATTTAATGCCCTCAACGGCAGTTATAGCTGTTTCACCCTTTGTCTTTATGGCTATTTGCCATCTGTAGTGGTGAGCTGTAGCTCCCATGTGGTTTTTTACATCTTCATTGGTAACCTCGGCAATCATTCCATCTATAGGGTAATCTGTTTTTGCTGTAAGATCTTTTGTGATTTGCTCTATGTTTTCCAAAAGTTCCCCAGCGCTGCCGGTCCATTTTGGAAGAACGGAATATGGTACAAAATGCACCATATTGTCTTGAAGGGCTTTTTTTGCAAATTCGTTTAAAGTATCAGAACTAATTATCCCGACAACCATATTCCTGGGATGCTCAAACTCATTAGACAGGTGTTCTTCAAAATAGGACGTGACAATTACCAATTCACCAAGGCCAAGCCCTCTGCCTCCATCAGGAATTATGCCCTTGTTAAAAGAATTGCTGATATCGTATCCTGTTTCACCATTTCCTCTGGTGGCAAGCATTGTTCCGTCATCTCTTCCGGCAAGGCCGTCCAGTTTAGGCGTTACGCTGAATGAAATATCGGCGATTCCTATCTCATTAGCTGCTTTATCAACCCTGGCAATAAATTTTTCAAGACCATCTTTAGTGTATGTTTTTTCAGTTGAAAGCATCGGCACAGGATGTCTTACTTCTTTTTTGGTATCGAATTTTTCAGGTTCTACTGAAAGAAGAAAAGGGTGATATGGGGATAGTTCCCGCAGGTTTTCTAAAAGCCTATCGTATTCGAGATCACTTACAAGCGGTTTTCCCTTTCTGTAAGCCTCATTATACTTTTTCAGAATTTCGACTAAATCTTCAATATTTTCCATTATTTTCAACAAATACAAAGAATCGGTACTTATAGTTTTTAATCTCTCCCAAATTTCTACTTTCCAATTTCAAGTTTCAAGCCGTGAACGGCTACTTTTTATGTAACACTTTAGCCTTATGAAACAAAGCATATATTTTCACCATATTTGCATTCATAAATTGAATGTGATAACTTTTAAACCGCTTACTACAACGCTAAACTCTTATGTTAAACAGGGAATATTTATATGGAAGAGACTACAAATAAGGATCAAGATAGTCCGTTAAAATCCAAAAATGAATCAAGAGATACACAACGACCAAATATTATTACAATTATGTGCGCTTTGTATATCTTTCATGTAATAGGTATAATTTTTGCGCCTTTCAGTGATAAAGCATGGTCCATCGGCTTTTGGTGGCCACCATATTTAGGTTTTTCAGCAGTAATTATCTTGATCTGTATATACGGCTTTTGGGAAATGAAGAAATGGTCAATAATGCTTTATCTGACATTTGTTGCCGTTAATCAGATTGTAATGCATACCATAGGGAGAAGCGCCACGTTAATTATACCCGGTATAATTCTGCTGGTCGTTTTGTCACAGTATCGTAAAATGACTTAAACCGAGTCCCCCAAAGCCCCAAATCCTTTTCATAACCGGGCTGATGCATGTTAAAGGCTTGCCGGCTTTATTGCCTTCAGTGCGTTGTGCTCTTTTTTATTATCAACTTTCTCATGTAGCTTCTTAAACCATGGGCATTCAAGACAATTTTTAAACTCATTTAATATTTTAGGGCATTTTTGTAATTTTGTTGCAATATGTCCCGCTACCATCCAGCATTCTTTTCCAAAATCTGATGTATATGCTGCGCATTGACCTCGAACATCTTTTGAGCAATTCCAAAACTCCCAGCAATTTTCCGCCATTTTTATTCCCCGATTATTATTTTTATTTACTTATAACCTATCCCTTTCCTTTGCAGGATCAAAAGGATTTATAAAAAACCAAATACAATAATCAAGGTGACCCCAAATACGCGATTGTTCTGTGATTCCTATTTAACCCAATTTTCGACCCTCAAGTTTTTAACTCGTTTGAATTCCTTTTCATTGTTACTAATTAAGACTAAATTTCTGCTTAAGGCATGAGCCGCAATCAGCAGGTCGAGTGGACCGATAGGCTCCCCGCGTTTCTCTAATTGAAGACGAATATCTCCATAAATACCGGCAGCGATTTCGTCGTATGGAAGGATTTCAAGTGGAAAGAGAAACTCTTTGACGCGCTGTTTATTTAACCTGCGATTTTTGCTTTTACTAACTCCATACTGCAACTCTGAAACTGTGATTGTTGACACACCGATTTCGCCCACCTCAAACAGCTTAAACTTATGAATGATCCCTATCGGGCGTTTATTCATTATGTAAATACAGATATTGGTATCAATTAAATATTTAATCAAGGCTCTCTCTCTTTTGTTGTAACTCCGGCTGATTTCTTTCAGTCATAAATGGTTCTTCATATTTCATTAAATTTCTTTCCCAAAGATCCCAAATAGATTGATCTTTAGAAATTAATAATACCCCTCCAGCCACTTTTTTTATATAGACTTCATTTCCATCAAATCGATAGGCTTTTGGCAAGCGAACCGCTTGACTTCGCCCATTTATAAATAATTTGGCAGTTTCCATAATCGCCTCCTCTTGATTATTAGTTTATATTTAAAAGTATATACCATCTACAGAAGGTGTCAAGGTATATATCATAAAATATATATTTTGGCTTTTTATCGGGAGGTGAGAGAAGTTTTATTATCCACACCCTGACCGTCCAACTGAAATGACTGGTTCGCATCCGCTTTATTCATATTCCAGTGGTAGATCTACAAGATCTAATTTTTCTTTGCAATTCTGTCCAC
>JAIVWD010000190.1:0-6681 GCA_049190315.1 Deltaproteobacteria bacterium
TTGCAGGCAAAATGGTTTCAACCACTTCACTTATGACCTCATCGAGCCTGAATTCGGCAAGCGAAAGCTCTACCTTTCCGGCCTCTATCTTGGATATGTCAAGGATGTCGTTAATCAGGCTCAGAAGATGATTGGCGCTGTCTTTTACTATGAATAGCTGGCTTCGCTGCTCTTCTGTAATTTCCCCTGTCAGACCCATCAGCATTATGCCCGTGAACCCTATGATGGAGTTCAACGGCGTCTTTAGCTCATGTGACATGCCGGATAAGAATACGGATTTGAGGCGGTCCACTTCCTTGAGGCGGATGTTGGCATCTTTGAGTTCTTTCTCCGTCCGCGCATGCTCTTCAATTTCCAGTTTGAGCTTTTTGTTTACCTTTTCAAGTTCCTCCTTTATGAGGATTTTGCCTGTTTCCGGCATATCTTCTCGATCTCCTTTATTACGGTATATGGGTCTAAGGGCTTTTCTATGTAGCCGTTGAAACCCGCTTGCATGAGTTTTTCCCGGTCTCCGGCCATGGCATAAGAGGTAAGAGCAATTATAAGAATCCTGCCGTCCGTCCCAGAGGCCCTTATCTGTTTGGTTGCCTCTATGCCGTCTATGCCGGGAAGCTTTATGTCCATCAGGATGAGGTCGGGCTTTTGCTCTACTGCAAGTCTTACACCTTTCTCGCCTGTTTCCGCCTTGATGGTTTCATAGCCCGCGCTTTCGAGCAGCTTTACTATAAGCCTCATGTTATTTTCGTTGTCCTCAACTACAAGAACTTTCTTCATTGTTGCCTCCTAAATTTTTAAATGCCTAAAATGGACCGTGGACTATGGACAATGGGACTATGGACTATGGACAATGGGACAATGGGACAATGGACTATGGATCGTGGGACTATGGACAATGGACTATGGGACAATGGACTATGGATCGTGGAGTCCTGTCTCCTTTTTTACTGATTTCATCAATCCGTGCAAAGGTGCGAAAGTGCTGTTTACTAATTCTGTAAGCTCTTCATAATCAGGCTTGTACAGGTATCCGAGATCATGTGAAAGCAACAAAAAATATTCGGTTTCTTTTAATGAAGCCAGAGAAATATAAAGAAAACGAAGATAGTCTTTCTTTGTCCCTCTTCCTGAACCTTCTACAATATTGGAAGGAACACTGTAAGCAGCCCGGCGAAGCTGACTCGTTAAACCGAATCTCTCTTCCGGAGGGAAACTTTTAGTATCTTTGTAAATCCTTAATGTAAGTTTATGTGCCCGCTGCCACGCAATAATCTTCCTGTAATCCCGTGCCATATTTCCCCCTTTTTCTCCATTAGTCCACAGTCCATTGTCCACAGTCCATAGTCCATAGTCCACAGTCCACAGTCCACAGTCCATTGTCCACAGTCCATTGTCCACAGTCCATTGTCCACAATCATCACATCGGAATAATCAGGGTAAAAACGCTGCCTTTGCCATATTGGCTTTCAACCTTGATATCACCATTAAATACACTTGTCATAATCTTTTTGGTAAGATAGAGCCCGAGACCCGTGCCGGAAGTCTTTTCCTTCAGGGGCGAATCGAGCCGTGTAAAGGAAGTAAAGAGTTTCGGCAGATCCTTTTTTCTCATGCCGATGCCCGTATCTGTGACAGATATCTCCAGGGTGTCAGCTTTTTTCACGGCTTTCAGCTCTATGCTGCCCTTTTGGGTAAATTTCACCGCATTGCTCACGAGGTTCAGCACACACTGAAAGAGCCTTTTCCTGTCGCTTATCAGGCTGAGACCTTCAGGGGAAACAATTTTAATCTCAAGCTTTTTCTCCTCTGCGTCCTTCGAGACTATTGTTACAGCATCTTTAAGAACCTCATCGAGTTTCAGCTCATCAAAGTAAACTTCTATTTGTTCCGACTCGATCTTGGAGATGTCGATAACGTCATTTATAAGGCTGAGGAGGTGTTTTGACGAGTCATAGACAATCTGAAGATCTTCCCCTGCCTCCTGGTTTATCTTTCCGGAAATGCCCTGCAATATCAAACCGGTGAAACCGATTATAGAGTTAAGCGGGGTTCTTAATTCGTGACTCATGCTGGCAATAAACATGCTCTTGAGCCGGTCGAGTTCTTTGAGTTTGATGTTTGCTTCAGACAATTCCTCAGTTCGTTCCGACAGTTCGGATTCTGTTTTCTTTTGACTTGTTATGTCCTCTATCATGAGTATAGTACCGCTTGAAATGGAGCGCCCTTTTATGGACATGAACTGTTCGTTTATCTGAACAAAGGGAAGGTCAAACGGTTTTCTGCCTTTTTCAATACAGCTCTCAACGGTTTCCGCAAGCCTGGGGATGTTCTTTGTCAATCCAGCCATATTTTCCCCCATGGCTCTGTTTACGGACATGTTTTTGCCAAGATATTCAATGGCAAGCGCGTTGGTCATGATAATCTCGCCCTCTAAATCAAAAGCAATAATGCCATAGGGAGCATTTGCTATGACGGATGTCAGAAACTCCTTGACTTCATAAAGGTCTTTTTCCTGCCTGCTCTTATAAACATCCATGGTTTTTACCTTCTTGCATATTTATTCTAAGCGTTCATCTCTCACAATTTATGTCATTCGTCGTATTCAGGTTGCTTAGGCTGTAGGCTAAAGGCCAAAGGCTAAAGGCTGTTTGTTTTCGAAGCCTGCGCTATTTGCGCATTGATCGAAGCAGGGCGCCCAAAACCTTCTCGGCCTCCACAATTTTTGATTCGCAGTTAGAAATGTCATGTTCATCAGAATACCCCAGGCGCTTTGACAGGCCAAGCTGGTAGTGCAACTCCCTTAAGGAGCCGAACGCGATTTCAAGAAATCGGAGATACTCGGCCTGACTCTCACGTGCGCACCCTTCAACGATGTTTGATGGAACTGAAACCGCCGCCCTTCTCATTTGGGAAGTCAAACCATACATTTCCTCTTTGGGAAATTTCCTGGTTGCTCGATATATCATAAGCACCACTTCATCAGCCAATTCAAACGCCCTGAGTTTCGTATGATCACGCATGATTCCCCCCTACAGCCTACAGCCTATAGCCTAAACACCTGGTAGTTACTTGATTTTTATTTTTTCCTTTTCACCACAAGAACCGTTGCATCTCCATATTCACGGATATAATTTTCCATGATGTAATTAGCAATGCTCTGCGCGCTTTTGTCCAAAGGCAGGCCTTTATCACCGGCAAAGCTGGGACTTATCCCATCGGAACACATAATGACGATGATATTACGGCCCCAGCGATGCTTCTGCGATCTTAAATGAGGCAGCCTGATATCTCCCACAACCCCTCTCTGACTTTGGAGATATATTTTTTCCGGTGCGCCCGTCACATGGATATATGTATCACCAACACCCACATATTCCAGGGAGCGCGGTTTTAATAGAAGAATGCCCATTGCGCAGCTCATGATCGAGGAGGTATCAAATGTCTCTCTTATCTTTTTATGGCATTTTCTCACAATCACAGGTATTCCTGATCTGTAATTTTCCTCCACAATGCCCTTTACAAAATTGGCCGCCTTATTAGCCCTGAATCCATTTCCCGTCCCGTCGATCACAGCCAAAAGCGCCTTGTCTCCTTCAAATTCTTTGATTACCCAGGCATCGCCGTTAACAGGATATCGCTCGTCGTTTAAAGAGATTATTCCATATTCAATTTCATCTTCAGGGATGGGCAGATATTTTTTCATGATGACTGTTGTGCCGTTTTCGGCCTTTGATTTAACGGAGAATTCATCCATTGCCCTTTTGGCTGCATTTAATCCCATGCCCAGGCTGCCGGCCATGCTTGAATATCCTTCCTGCGTCGCTTTTTTTATATTTTTAATTCCGCATCCCCTGTCATGAACAGTGATTTGCAACCCTTTGCGGTTGTCTGTCAATTGTACGCTTGCAGCGCCCCTGCCGGCAAATTTCAGGGCATTGCCGGCGATTTCCGAGACAGCAAGAGATACTTCGGCGCATTCTGTTTTATCAAAGCCGATACCAAAGGCCATTTCAGAAGCCATATCCCTCGCCTTTGCGACATCTTTTTCATCTTCGAATCTGAATGTTACAGGTTTAGATAACATGATTATGATTGAATATTGAATAGTGAAAATTGAATATTTATTGTATCGCTTCGCTCCATCTATAAAGTGAGAATTGAATAGTGAGAAGTGAGAAGCGAGAAGTAAAAATGATGGAGCGCAGCGACTTCCACAAGTATTCACTTTTCACTTTTCATTCACTAGACATTGGAACAAGCTTTAATCCCTGAAGGGCAAATATCTCTTTAATAGCCGATTTAAGGTTTCTGCTTATTGTAAATCCTTTCATTTCAATACCGCCGGTGATCATTGTCTGTGCAACTGTCGGTGGAAGTCCGCAAAAAATGACTTTTACCCCAATAAGTATGAGCGTATCCCCCAGCCTGACAAGATGGGTTGCCACCGCAGAATCTATGATGTCAACGTTTGCGAGATCGATTATTATAATGTCGATGTCGGTAGCGCCAACAAGATCCAGAACTTTGTCAGTAATGTTCTTCATTCTGGCAGAGTCCAGGGTGCCGAAAAACCCTGAATAAAGGCATTTATCGGTAATCTCATTGACAACCAATGGCACTTCTCCGCCGATCTTTTTGCGGCTGATAGCCACTTGTGCTTTTGCTGCTGTTCTCTTTTTTTCCATTTTACTCTCCTTTCATTAATTAATCGGTTTAAACAATTTTATCGAACTTGAACCTCTTTTCTTTAAAAAGCTTCAAGCAGGCATCCACCACCTTGGTATCATAAAGAATGCCTCTGTTTTGTGAGATTTCTTCCAGGGCTTTCTCAATGGGAAAGGCTGATCTGTAAGGTCGGTGTGAGGACATCGCTTCAACAACATCAGCCACAGCCATGATCCTTGCACCCAAAATAATCTTTTCGCCGGAAAGTCCTTGAGGATATCCGGAACCATCCATCCTTTCGTGATGTTGCAGCACGATTTCAGCAACAGGCCATGGAAATTCTATGTCCTTTAATATATCATAGCCGACCTGGGAATGAGTCTTAACTATACTGAATTCGATGTCGGTTAACCGGCCGGGCTTAACAAGAATCTCAGCAGGCACGGATATCTTGCCGATATCATGAATTCTTCCAGCCACTCTGATTCCCCGGGTCTCATCTTTCGAAAGCCCCATCTCTTCGGCAATAGCACGCGCAAGTTTGGCCACACGCTGCTGATGACCTGCTGTGTAAGGGTCTCTTTTTCCCATCGCTGATGCCAGGGCATTGATAGTCCCTTCCAGGCTTTTTTGTAATTTCGCAAAAGTTTGTTTGCGCTCTTTTTCCTTTCTGCGCAGAGATTTTTCTGTTTTCTTCAGCTCAATGTTGGCCTTTTCAAGTTCCAGTACCTTGTCTCCCAGCTTTTTCGCCATTCTTTCATAGTGCCCCTTGAGTATAGCTGTCTCATCTATTATCGGTTGCCCGGAGGCCGCATATTTGCCTGATTTGCATGCACGGACGACTTCGTCAATTATTGCTATAAATTTTTCCGGCTCAACCGGCTTTGCGATAAAGCGCTCCGCCCCAAGGCTCAGGGCGTATTTCTCGTCCCTGGGATCGGTATAGGTGGCTGTATAAAAGACAAAAGGAATATTTTTCAACCTGCTTTTTTTGCACTCATGGCAGAGCTTATAGCCGTCCATGACCGGCATAAGGATATCGCTGATAATCAGATCGGGAGGATTGGCGACGGCCGACTCCAGGGCTGCCTGTCCGTTTTCTGCGGCAAATACCTCGTGGCCGGATCCTTTAAGCATGACCTGTAACATATAAAGTCCATTTGGATCATCATCAACAATGAGAATTTTCATAAAACATTCCTCCGCTTATAAAGTGAGAATTGAATACCGATATAAAATGAAAATTGAATAGTGAAAATTGAATAGTGAAAATTGAATATTTGTTGTATCGCTTCGCTCTAACATTTTCAATGTCACGGTTCCTTAATTTTTCACTTCTCACTATTCAATTTTCACTTTCCCAACGCTTTCCGCACTTTGCGCGCCAGGCCTTCCGGTGTAAAAGGCTTTTCAAGGAAATTCAGCCCCGGCTCCAGAACACCGTGATGAACAATTGCGTTGTCCGTGTATCCTGACATATAGATTACCTTCATCCGGGGATAAAGAGGCTGTATCCTTTCTGCTGCTTCCCTGCCGCCCATCTTCGGCATTACCACATCGGTTATCATCAGATCAATCTGACCATCATGCTCCTTGCAGACCCTCAGGGCATCTTCGCCATTTTCAGCAGTCAGTGTCCTGTACCCATAGATATGGAGAATTTTTTGCGCAAAATTTCGGAGCGAATCATCATCTTCTACAATCAAAACAGTCTCAGAACCGCCAAGATCGTCCGCATGGGTTTGTTCTTTTTCCTCCGGCTTTGCATCCCCCTTCACCATGGGAAGATAGACCTTGAATGTCGTCCCTTTCCCGGGCTCGCTGTAAACCCAGATAAAGCCATTATTTTGTTTGACAATGCCGTATATGGTGGACAGGCCCAGTCCCGTGCCCTTGCCGACTTCCTTTGTGGTGAAGAAAGGCTCGAAGATATGTTCCCGGGTTTCTTTGTCCATCCCGCTGCCGGTATCGCTTATAGTTAGCATCACATAATGGCCTGGTTTTTTTCCTTTAATACCG
>JAIVWD010000191.1:0-6652 GCA_049190315.1 Deltaproteobacteria bacterium
ATAAAATAGTCCTTGTAATGTCATTTGTCAATGCAGAAAATTAAAAACACTTGTCTATTAATATAATTTATGCTAATAGAAATTTTTATTTGAATATTAAAAATGGTTTTATAGTACTATATTTTAATTACATTGAGAATCAAAGTTCAAAAGGAGGAAAAATCCATGGCTGACAGCAACAAAGGCTCTATAATAACCGGGGCGATTCTTATTATAGTAATTACATTCTTTCTACAGGTAATGTTTGTTTATGCGCAAAATAGTGACTCACCCAATAAGGCTGCTACTGAATTTACCAAGGCATATTTTGGGCTCGATAGCTCAATGGCTGATCGGCTCTGTCAAGAAAGCTTGATAGTTGACGGTGTTAATGTTGTTAATAAATATATTGATTGTGTTACCACAAAAGCCAAAGCTGAAGGGTTCAGGCCATTTTTTGTTAAGAACTTCCTTTATCATGTCCAAACCAATACTATCAGTAAAGATGAAAACAAAGCGCAAATCAAATTAACCTGTGAAATAAAACACCCATTACGCGCATTCTTTACCAAAGAATCCAGCCGGAAAGTTGATAAGACATTTGATCTGATTATGGAAGATGGCAAATGGAAAGTGAGTGGGGATGCTTTCTCTCTTTGTGGCTAATTTTTAAACCAAAGCATCGCGATTTCTGCAGATTACAATCCAAACAATCAAGGACACAGCCGTCAAGCTAAAAAGCTATGAACGTCGAACATCGAATTTTGAATAAGGTATTCCGCCAATTTATAAACCGGCGGAGCGAAGCGATTTCATCATTCGATGTTCGACGTTCAAAAAACGCTTTACCCTGCCGTTCAACATTCTTTTATCATAAACATTTTATTTCTTAATCTTACGACCATGCCATCAGGACAGGGAATCAAAAACAGGGTCGATCGAGCATAGCCCGATGTTAAATTAAAAGTAATTATTTATTATGCCCCTCCTTTAGCAGCAGTTCCCGATACCAGTTTGAAAATTCATACATTCCCCAATATTTATCATCATCATTGATAATTCCAAGACAAATTTCGACCACGCCACTTCCATATGAATTGCTGTAAGTTTCCTGATCTTTCGACTGCAAGAACTCTCTTATCAGCATTTGAGAAGTTCTTTTTGTTTTATCTTTCCTGATATCTATGGGATCTTTTGGCTCCTGGAAAGGATCCCATTTATCATATCCCTTTTTCAGGATATGTTTCTGATTTCGTGGAGACATGCTATCGAAGATAGCTTTTTTTCTTTTTTCTTCTTCTTCGGGCGATATTTTAGTCATTTCCCTCTCCTTCCTTCTTGTTTATCTTTGTGTCGCCTTTATTAATATCGCCAATCCCCAGATACTCTTCATCATATATAGTAAGAAGAGCCATGGATAAAGGAACTATAACATCTGCCAGTTTTACATGCCTGGATTTAATCTCTTTAACCAATTCAACAGATATTTCGTAAAGCTTGTTCTGTATTTTTTCCAGATTAACCGTTGGATACTGTTTGCCCTCAGCAAAAGCCGAAAGACCGCAGGTATGGCTGACTCCGCCTATAGATATTGGTATTCCATAAAGCCTGCAAGTTATTGGTCTGTGTTCATAAAGATCACACATATCATCATCATTAAGAAGAGGGCACCTTACACGCTCCTCCGCCATTTTAGACAATAGCTCATTCTCATCTTTTCCTGACTCAAGGTCTTTATATGCTTTTCTTTTAAGCTTATATATTGTTCGGTCTGCTATGTTTGACTTCTCAATAAGCCGTTCCCTTTCGCTCCCCTTAAATTTTTTATTGAAGTTATCGTTTATATATAATGCCTCAATGAGATAGAGGTCAAATAGTGCGTTACAACAATCTGAACACTTTGTTTTACATTTAACGCATTCTGAGTGCTCGCTTTTTACACGCTCAAACACCTTGTCGGCCATTGCTAAAACTTCTTCGTATTGTTTAAAAAAAGGCGTAAAATCTATATCCATAATTATCTCCTCCGCCAAATCGGTATTAAATCAGGGCGATCACAAGGATCGCCCCTACTATTAAATCAATCACCAATCAAATATTATTTGCCGTTCAGGGTTATCTTAACCCAGAGCCTTGAACTATCGTTACATAATTGTTTCACGTGAAACACTATTTCCCAATACAAAATCTGCTGAAGATTTGATCTATAACGTCGTTATCAGCCGAACCCCCCGTTATTTCACCAAGCGAATCAACCACTTCCTTCACATCAATGGCAATCAGCTCAAGAGGTGATCCACGATTAAGCCCATCAACGGCTGAACTAAGCGAGACCAGGCATCGATCAAGTATCAGCTTGTGTCTCAAGTTTGGAATTATCACAGCCTGGGGGTCAAAGCTGTTTTCTCCAAGCGAAATCTTTACAATTAAATCCTTAAGCCCGTCAAGACCCCTGTTATAAAGAGCTGAAATTTCTACTCTGGGCATTTTTCTCCAGCTATCCGGCGTATTGACTTTATGCCTGCCTGCAAACAAATCCGACTTGTTTATTACAAGAATAGAATTCCTTGTATTGATCATTTTGAAAATTTCATGATCCTCATGAGTTAAAATAGAACCACCATCAATGATAAACAAAATCAGATCCGAGCAATCAATATAATCTTTAGCTTTATTTATTCCTATGACTTCAACCGGATCATCTGTATCGTGAAGCCCGGCAGTATCGGCTATAATAACGGGCATACCGCTCAAGCTAAAGGACTCTTCAATCAAATCTCTTGTCGTGCCGGGCACGGCGGTAACAATCGAGCGCTCCTTTTTTATCAAACAGTTCATAAGGCTCGATTTGCCGACATTTGGCTTTCCAACAATAACCAGTTTTATCCCGTCTCTAAGAATATGGCCATTGTCATATTGCCCAATAAGGTCTTTTATTGTATTGATAATGTCGTTCTGGAAAACATCGGTTATTCTATCGACATTAATAATTTCTTCAACATCTTCAGGGAAATCTATGGCTGCGTTGATTTCTGCAAGAAAATTAAAAAGATAATCACTAATTCTCTCTATGCATAGTTGCATCTCCCCCTTTATCAGGGTGGTTGCTATTTCTAAGGATTTATTTGTCCTCGCATTTATTATATCTATAACCGCCTCAGCCTGTGTCAAATCTATGCGACCATTGATATAAGCCCTTTTTGTAAATTCGCCTGGACCCGCAATTTCAGCACCGTGTTTTAACACTAAATCCAAAATAGACCTAAGGACAACTGGACCCGAATGGGCCTGGATTTCTACAACATCTTCTCTGGTATATGAATGGGGAGCAAGCATAACTGCAAGTAAAACTTCATCAACAACTCGCCTGTTTTCAGGATCAACAATATAACCATGGTAAAGGTGGTGTGATTTAAAAGAAGAAGTATCGGCGGAATCCTTATCTTCCGTGTTGGATATCGAGGAATGTGAACTTCGAAAGATATGCGAAGCTATTGGCAAAGCATTTTGACCGGAAATTTTTATAATACCAATGCCGCCGGCACCTATTGGCGTTGCTACTGCGGCGATAGTCGAATCGTTCATATTATACACAGGTTCAAAAGTTCATCGTTCAGGGTTCAGGGTTATAAGAAAGTTAGGCATTTGAATCGTTAATCTCTTTATGAACTTTTAGCAGCAAGACCGTTTAGAACCTACGAATCACCTGCCCGCGCACCAAGCTTGCGAGGCAGGCGGGTTTTCAGTGAAACCTTGAACCTTTGAACCTTGAACCCTTGAACTGTTACTATAATCTTAGGTTTTTTTCCCATGATATTTCTTCCTGGGAAATATCAACAATTTCTTTAAAAAACCATCTCCCACGCTCTGCGTTCTGACGCCGCTGTCATCCCTTAAAGCAAGATGAACTATTCTTCTGTCGTGAGCATTCATTTGTCCTATTGTAATGGGCTTCCCGCTGCGTTTCGCTTTTTCAGCAAGCCTCCCGGCAAGACTCTTCAGGTTATTTTGTCTTTTCTCCAAATAACCTTCAATATCTATCTGAATTCGAATTCTCTGTTCGCTGTGTTTGTTGACAATTTTTTCAACGAGATATTGCATGGCCTCAAGAGTCTGTCCTTGCTTACCAATCAGGATCGCCACATTGCCGCCTTTTATATAAAATAAAATTTGGCCTGGTTTTTTTTCAAATGATATTTCTGCGTCAATGGTTATTAGATCAATTATTCGCTGAAGAACATTTTTACCCAAATTTACAGACTCATCCGATATAGAAACGATTGCCTTATCGTCAAGGCCTGCTTGTTCTGTTGAACGCTCGGCTTCGGTGACATGTTCCTTTGATTCATTATTCTGTTCAAGATCCTTCTCTTCGGTATTATCTTCAGGTGTTAAATCCGGCAATGTAACACGAATTTTTGCCTTCTTAATACCAACGAGACCAAAAATACCGGTAGCTCCATAAGAAATAACATCATACTTAAGTTTTTCTTTTGGGATTTTCAATTCTTCACAAGCTTTTTGGGATGCCTTTTCAACATCCTTGCCTTCAAATTCCAAACGAGGCGACATAAATTTCCTCCATCACTAAGGCAGTAAGTAAAAACAACTTGCACATCTTGCTTGCCTTTTGTTCCGTCTTCTGCGTTGCTTGTTGGTTACATAATTCATTATGCGCCCTCCTCGCGCCTTGAAGACAAAACAAAATTTTTCGCAATATTGCTCAACTTATTTCTACTCACTGCCTAAGCTTTTGTAGTATAGTATTGTTGTGAGATAGAAAGGACGTTGTTTACAAGCCAGTATAAAACCAGCCCCGAAGAAAAATTTATAAAAATCACAGTGAAAACAATCGGCATCAACATCATAATTTTGGCCTGTGAAGGATCGCCCATTGCCGGTGAAAGCTTCTGCTGTAAAAACATCGTCGCCCCCATAATAATTGTCAATACAGGAATACCATATGGCGGCTGCATAAAAGGAATAGAAAAGCCAAAGTCAAAAAGGCGATCCGGTGCCGACAAGTCAGTAATCCACCCAAAAAAAGGAGCATGTCTCAGCTCTATTGCTTCATACAACATCCGATACAGGGCAAAGAAAACAGGAATTTGGAGAATCATTGGAAGGCAGCCCCCCACGGGGTTTACTTTATATGTTTTATATAACGCCATGGTTGCCTCATTCATCTTTTTCTTGTCACCCTTATATTTTTCTCTTATTTCCATTACCAGGGGTTGAATTTTCTTCATTTCGTTCATTGATTTATAGCTCTTTTTTCCAAGAGGCCAAAGGAGGACCTTAGTAAAAATTGTTAAAATAATAATAGCTACGCCGTAATTTGAAATGAAATGATCGTATATATAATTCATGATCCAGAGGCATGGTTTAGCTAAAAAATCAAACATGCCAAAATTTATAGCTTTATCCAGATCATAACCAATCTCCTTCACTACTTTCGTGCTCCTTGGCCCCATAAACAGATGAAACCCAAAAGTGCGCTGTGTGCCTGGATATATAATACTCTCGGGTTGCACAAACTGATTTTCCAGGACTTTGTCTTCGTCAAGGAAAAGACGCATGCTCGCCGTAACAACGCTTTCAGGTATAATGCAGGACATAAAATATCGATCTTGTACAGCTATCCATTTTAATTCACCACTATATATATTTTTATCTTCAATATCATCGATATCTACCTGCTCAAGAGCATTGTTTATTAAAGCACTTGGGCCCTCGAAGCCATACATGCTTCCATCTTCAGCAGGGGCTTTAAATAAAGATAGAATCAAGTTGTCCTGAATGGTTTGATTTGAACCGTTTTTAATTATAACCTTACACCCAACCATGTAAGTTTCGGGATAAAAAATAAACTTCTTTTCTATTACTATTCCATTAGAAGATTCCCAAAAAAACGATAATTCTCTTGAGTTATCGTTTACCTCAATAACGTCATCTTTAATATCCGCAATAAAAAACGCATCATTTAGTGTCGGAACGCTGTTTTCAGCCAGGCTGATTTTTATAGTTCCATTATGCAGCTCCGGAGGTATCATTTCGAGCAAAGGTGAATCAGGCTCCATGCTTTCTTTGTATTTATTTAAGACAAAGCTCTTAAATACAGCTCCTTTTTCTGAAATAATTGCGGAATATAAGGGCGTATTAACCCTGACAACTCGTGGGGGTTCAATTGTCTTCAGTGCATCTTCTTTAATTAATGCGGTATGATCGACGGATTCAGTATTTATTTCTTTTATATATAATTCTTCTTTAGAGATAGTTTCTGTCTGCAAGTCTTGCTTTGGCGTCTCGACGACTTGTTTATCTACAAAGAAAATTTCCCATAATAAAAACACTGCGAATGAAAGAGCTATAGCTACAAATACTCGAGCTTGATCCATGCCCATCTCCTATTACATAAATGTTACAATCCTTTTTGAAAGAAAAGGAAAAAGTTAATGTCTAAAATACATCTCTATTCGTAATATAGACTTTCAGATAAATAATTTCACTGTGTTATCAGTCGTCGACGTATAACTAATACGCCTTCCTCCTTCTGGCCTTGTGAAATTAATTATCTGAAAGTCTATAGTTCACGGTTGTCGGTTTACGGTGAACTTTTGAACCTTTGAACGACTACATTTATCAAAAGCTTTGAAGAATAGAGGGCTATACC
>JAIVWD010000192.1:0-6648 GCA_049190315.1 Deltaproteobacteria bacterium
TGGAGAGTTGGGTATAAACCAGAGACTGGTCAATAACTGCATAAAATTTTTTTCAGTCTTATTAACGTCGGCTTTGGAATCAAATATCTTATCTGCAGCGGCAATGCTCTTTGCTACCCTTGCAAACAACTCATCCGGTGTCTCAACAATATTTCCATTGCTGTCTTTTTTCAGATACCTCTTTTCCAATACAAACATTGCATTTTTTGAGAGAGAGATAGTCATTGTTATTCCCCCACAGTCAAATTACCACCCCCAGTGGAAGTCGCTTGTTTTTTTAGTCCTGGAAGGTGCCCTGTTTTGAGTGCCTAAAGTGAGCTAAAGTGCCTAAAATGCCTAAAGTTGTGGAATTCCGTTAATTTTATATAAATAGTACCCCTACCAGAAGTAATGGTTTAAACCGATTAATAAAAGATTTGGGTCCTATTAATCGGCAGAAGAGATGAAGCCGAATTTCTCTTTTAATTTCCGGCTTACTATTGGAGGCACCATGCCATTGATGTTGCCGCCAAAGCTTGCGGCTTCTTTTATTATGGATGAGCTGATAAAAATCCACCTGAGGCCGGTCATAAGAAAAACAGTTTGGATTTCCCTGTTAAGCTTGCGGTTCATCAGAGCCAGTTGAAACTCATATTCAAAATCAGACACAGCCCGCATTCCGCGCAGTATTGCGACGGCGTTCCTCTTTTTTGCATAATCGACAAGCAGCCCATCAAAAACATCTATTTCAACGTTAGAATTTCTGTTTAAGCTTGTTTCTATCATTTCCTTCCGCTCTTCAACAGTAAACAGAGCCTCTTTTGCCGGATTACGCAATATTGCTACAATAATTTTGTCAAAAATGTTAAGACCTCTTTCTACAATATCTACATGACCGTTTGTAACTGGGTCAAATGAACCAGGATATATGGCTGTTCTTTCCATTGATTCTCAATCCTTTTTTTTAAATAAAAGAAGTAACTACTCAGGTGTTTAGACTGAAGGCTATAGGCTATAGGAAACAGATGATTCCTGTGTGTTATTCTCTATATTTGGGACAAAATTTCCGGCCGCTTTAAGAAAATATTGGCTTCTGGGAGTCTTTTCCCTAAAAGTCTTCAGCCTTCAGCCTAACCAACCTGAGTAGTTACAATAAATGAGATGAGCGTTTTCCCATATTTTCTTTGATCTGTAAGTTCAAACTGCTTGCAATCTTCCGGAACAGGCTCAAGGGGAGTATGCTCAACGATAATACAGGCATCCTTTCCAAGAGACCCGCTGTCATGAAGATTAATCAGCGTCGGTTTTATCATGCCCTTATTATAAGGAGAGTCCATAAAAACAAGATTGAATTTTGAATCAACTGATTTTATGCAGTTTAAATTCTTAACTATATCCCACCTGATAATTTGGGATCTGTTGTCAACTGCACATAATTGTATGTTACGTTCAACTACTGACAAGGCTTTCTTGTTATTGTCTATAAATACCGCTGATTTCGCCCCGCGACTCAATGCCTCAATACCGAGCGCTCCGGTTCCGGCAAACAGATCCAGAACAACCGCCTCTTTAACCAGGTAAGAGAGTATGTTAAATATTGACTCGCGCAATCGGTCGGCTGTTGGCCTTATTAAAGTTCCGGGTATCGTATAAAGCTTCTTTCCTCTTAACTCACCCCCTATTATCCTCAAGCCCATGTTTTTAATTTACTATACAATGTCCTTTAATCCAATAAAAAAATCAACCAGATAGCTGCCGATAAAACCGGTTGCGCCGGTCAAAGCAATTTCCATGGTTAACCCGTATTTTTTACAATACCCAACTGATGATATTAGATTTTATGTAGTAGTTCGCCACGGATTTTCACGGAATTACACTGAATTATCAAAACACCCTTCTCAATTATAACCGGTACCAAAAGTAACTTGCTCATTGTTTACAATTTTCAGTGAAACTCAGTGCCCTTCCGTGGTGAACTTATACGGTTTTATATTCCGTAATCCAGTTTTTCACATCCCCAAAAGGATATCTCTCAAAGGTGCTGAAATAAGGAAGACTCTTTATTTTCAGTTTCGAGAAAACAGGCGTATAAACACCGCAAAGAAATTTTGTCAGATTTAATATGGAAAAATGCTCTCCCACAGCTCCGATAAATTCATTTGCGACCTCTTCAAAATCAAAACTGGAAAGCGGCTTTAATTCTGTTGAGTTTTGAATTAATACTTTTCCACTTCTACAGAATGAACAATGACCGCAATGTTCTTTTTCGAGATTTTCTCCAAAATATTTCGCAAGCTCTTTAGAAAGACATGAATCATTTTCAAAAAATCTTATCATATCGTGTATTCTCTCGATTTCATGATCTTCCTTGCTTTTAAACAGATTATACATTTTCTCAGCAATCGTATCAAGATTGAAAGCCTGCGTCTTTATGTCATAAATTTCAATCGCCTGTCTGGCTTGCAGTTCAATCCATCCTTTTTCTTCAAAATATTCCAGAGCAATAATAATTCGCTTTCGATCTGTATTATAGTCGTTCAGGATTCCCTGAATATCAACAATAGTCCATATTTTCTTTGTAAGGCAATGTTTGATGATAGTTGTGACAAAATGTTTTCTTTCCCCCTGAAAACTGTTTATGATATTTGCCGGCTGGCAATTGTATTTAAAGGAATATTCATTAAAATATGTGAATTGGGGCGTGATAATACCTTCCATATCAAGATAAACGAGTAATGTTTTTAATGGAAGCATTCTGATGTTAATCTCATTCGAAAGAGCGGTTAATTTGACTTCCCAGGTGAACCCGTCATTATGTTTTATATTGTTAAGCAGTTTGTAAATAGAATCTTTTTCCGGTGTGTCGCCATAAATGAAGTTTTCCAGAATATTGACATTATCTCTGTTTGCCAGAATTTCACAAAAAGACTTTTCTCCATCTCTCCCGGAACGTCCGATTTCCTGACTATAACTTTCGATGGATTTTGGCAGATCATAATGAATTATTCTGCGGATATTCTCCTTGTCTATTCCCATTCCAAAGGCAATTGTTGCGACAACGCAGTCCAGCTCTCCATTCATAAATCTATTCTGAACAAGTTCCCGCTCTTCGCTTTTCATTCCAGCATGATAAGGATGTGCGTTGATTTTGTTTAAACAAAGCAGTTCCGCAACTTTTTCAGCGGTTTTCTGCAATGTAACGTAAACGATGGTAGGAGCTTGGGGTGATTCATTGATTCTTTGAATAAGTTTTTTATTTTTTTCAGATTCATTTGCGGGAGTTATCTGTAAAAAAAGGTTTTCGCGGTAGAATCCGGTAATTGTAACATTTTCACGGGGAACCTTCAGCTTGCGGCACATATCATCGATTACCTGTTTTGTTGCGGTAGCGGTCAGCAGCATTATTTGTTTTATTCCGAATTCTTTCCGGTAAACAGGCAGTTTCAGGTATTCAGGTCGAAAGTTGTGGCCCCATTCGGAAATACAATGCGCTTCATCAATGACCAGCAGCACAATATTCATGTTTTGAAGATGATAGCGAAATCGTTCATTCTTGAAACGTTCCACTGAAACCATCAGTATTTTTAATTCTCCATTCTTTGCTTTTTCCATGACTTCATTGAATTCTTCTCTTTTAAGAGTTGAATCCAGCCGGGCCGCAGAGATATTGTGGTCCAACAGAAAATCGAGCTGGTCTTTCATCAATGAAAGCAAAGGAGAGACAACAAGAGTCATTTCCGGCAATAATATCGCAGGCAGTTGATAACAAAGAGATTTGCCAGCACCGGTAGGAAAAATAGCCGCAACAGATTGACCCTTCATTACCTTCAGGATTACTTCTTTCTGTCCTTTTTTAAAGGAATTGAATCCGAAATATTTCTGTAATTCATTCTCCAATATAAGTTCTCCGCCTCGCTGCCATATTATTATTCATATGGACCTAAAAATCTTTCTCCATTGAAATGGATTATATGTGTTGGAGCTTCAGACACCCAAACTTCTGTTTCCCATGATATTTCAGCAAGGTAACGCCCCATTGTTGCTCTGTCTGGAAATGCTGTAACATAAACCAGTCCTGGCTCAGCCGTCTCAAAAAGTCTTGATAGTTCACTGTGTCTCTTGGCATCAACTGGCCCATGACTGGTTACAGCTTCTATAAGAAGCAACCAGTTTTTTGCCGGGTAATAGAGAACAACGTCCGGCATTTTACCGTGTCTATCGACCTCAACTCCCAACTCTTTCAGCCTGTCTTTTTGGAAATAACCTGTTTTATCTCCTGTATCCCCGACATAAACCACTTCACTTCCAGGGGCAAACCGCGGCCCGAACTCTTTGATGATGTCCTTTATAAGCCGGCTGTGAACTCCAGGGGTTAACTTAATTTCTTTTCCTTTAGCCAATTCAACGGGAATCATTTGCATATCCCGTTCCTTTGCGTAACGCTGGATAAGAGTTTCCTTTTGTGAGAGATATTTTGCCAGAGCTTTTTTCCATTTATCAGTGCCGAATGTCAGGATAGCATCAAAGGCTTCAGAACTAATTTGATAACATGTTTTAGGGCTATTCACCGGCCTGTCCGGTTGATCAGGGTTATAGACGGCTATGCCGGCATCAACAAACTGATGCATTGTCTGTCTTCGAAATGTTTCACGAGTATTTGGCGCATACTCTTTACCATAATTGTTGCGACACCAATCCATGATAGGTGTGATGCCCATTAATGGCCTTTCTGATTTTTTCCAGCTTAACTCTGGGCGTAAATTTAGAATAGCTAACAATGTCAAGGCAGATCTTTCATTATGTTGTCCACGAGGAAGGCCAAGAGCCTTAACTATTTCTAAAGCCTCGTCAATTTTTTGTTGCGCTACAACTGGATCAAATCCTTCCTTGTCAGTCATTTGTGTTAATTCCTCATTAATTAATGTATCTATTTTGTGTTGATTCGGATAATTTTCATCTATTTTACTTCCAAGAGATTCGAGTACATGTAGCGAAGGATAATAAAGCGACCTCAAATCGGTTGAATTTACCTGCGTATGTCCACTAAATAAACGGAAATATTTATCAACCAGAGTGCTATTAAGATAAATTGATAGTCCGTATGCTATATTTTTTGAAAGACCTTTTTGCCCCTTATGAAAAACATTCAGATGATTTTCAAAACCGATTAGTTCGCCGGGAAGTGAGGAATCATAGACAACAGCGACGATACGTTTTTTTTCTTCTTTTGCAGTGAATCGTTTAGTGAGTACAAAATATCCTTTATTGGGCCAAAGCCATTTTTTACTATTTTTTGATATTTTAATATAGTTTGGTTTTTTGCTTTCCCTGGGCCATTCGATTCTTTTAAGATTAAAATGCAAAGGATATAAAATGGGGGCTGTATTTTCCTCTGGAGTTTTGCACAAATCTTCTTTTAATCTGAACTCAACTATGGGGCCTGTGGATACTTGTATGTCAAGATGTTCAAGGGAGTTGTTAAATGTGGAAATACGATCAACTACGTATTGATCCATATCGGATGTAGCAATGTGTATAAATTTTTCTGCATCGTTAGGTTTTATTACTTTATCATAAGAAACAGAACGTTGTGTCATATCCTCAAATTGAGGCCCATGACTGGATGTTATCATTACTTTGTCTTTTATTCCCCCCTTTATCGCGTGGAAAATAATATTTTCCTGCAAAACATCATCTTCTTTGAAAGCCTTTTTTCTAGACCCAAAGACATGTATGTGTTTAAATGCGGTAGTGGAAAGTAATAATTTTCTAAATGGCTTAAAATACGGACCATTACAGAAGCTACGGGGAACGATCACCACCATTTCGCCATTATTTTGTAGTAACTTGATGGCGATTGCCAAAAAACCTGTATATAAATTTGACGTCTCTATGCCGATTCTACTCAAAAGCTTTCGTTGCTTTGATGATGATGCTATTTTTTTATAGGGAGGATTTAGTATAATATGAGAATATTCCTTTAATTTATTTTTATCAAACAAACTATTTGAAAGTAAATCACTGTTTGTCTCAATAAAATCATCTTTGAAAAAAGTAAAATCAGAGAATATATTATTTAAAGAGCACAGTTTTTTACAGTTAGATAATGTTTCTTTTAAATGCTCAAAGAATGTCGGTTCAATTTCATAAACCGTGGCATTAATTGTATTTGGTTTTTCTTGTCGATTACAGGCTTCCTGGATAAAAGCAGCCGTGAGAGAACCAACACCGGCTCCAGCATCTAACAACTTGATTTCACCTGACATATTAGCAAAAAGTGAGGCCATAAAGTTAGCCACAGAAGCATTTGTCATAAACTGACCAAATTTTGATCGTGTGTCCGGATTAATTTTTCTATTAGCGTCAAGCCGAAAACAATCGACTGTATCCATCAAGGATATATTTTCTTCTTCTATTTGGTTATATAGCAGCAACATTTTTATTTTTTATATTAGCAATTATCTCTGAAATAAGACTTCTGAGCGAGGGTTCAGCAAACCACAAATTGCTTTTAGTGCTGTAGACTTGCCAGTACCATTTGGCCCTATCATTGTATCTACAAAACAGATTCTATCATTTAGAGACACCATAAAGATAATGATGTTCTGCAAGATCTTTAATCCCAGTTTCTACAGCAATATTTCTTAAATCAAAAAGCGGGTCTTTACC
>JAIVWD010000193.1:0-6641 GCA_049190315.1 Deltaproteobacteria bacterium
GCTGCTCCGGCTCGGGTTGTGGCCCTTCTTTTTTGCCTCGTTTATCGTTAATCAAACCATTCAGGAAAATCGCCAGATGAGTGTCGCTACATTTCTGATACGCAGGATCATCATCTTTCTTTAACCAACCGCTGATCTGCTCCCGTGTTACCTGATGATCAGCCAAGCCAAATACAGCAATCATTTTCGAATCGTTAAAGTCGAAGGTATATCGGATACGGCGCAAGATATCGTTATTAGTCACAAGTATGCTCCCCTCAGTCTCTCCGCCTTGTTCGGCAATTTACTTTATGCGACGTCTCGCATCGGTCTAACTTGTGGGAAAGGAAGGGGGCGTTTCTCGGAATCAAAATGATGAATAACATCCTCTATCACTTCACATAAGTCCTTATATACCTGTTGTGGATCATTACCGTGAATCCCTGTTATAAGATCAGGGCACTTGCCTATGTAGGCCTGGTCTTCTTCACTCCACTCCACCCATTTGTGGTATTTGTCACTCATCTTCATTTTTTTACCTCTTCAATTGCTTGCCGTACTTGTTTTTCCTGATACCGCTTGGAATCTTCACCTGATTTTCCACTGATGGTTACGGCACCCGGATAAAGAGCGTGCGTGTATTTTCTATGAGATCCTTTACCTGTCCCTTTGATCTCGTAGAACCCCGCTTCAACGAGATTTTGTATTAGTTCTCTTATTTTCTTTGCCATAGTTTTGTTATGCCCTATTTTTGATTTTTCTTTATCTACCTGGCCGAACGAATAAGAATAGATCGTGAGAGCGAAGCGAACCACGATCTTATCCGGTTGTTAACAAGTGATTATACGGATCTGGATATCATCACCTTTGTACCTCAATTATCCACCCTCTTTACATCATGTACAAGCTTTACCTTTTTAATAGCTGATACCACTCTATCCAAATGTTCCACATCTTCAACAGCCAGGGTAAAAAAACTGTCAACAATTTTGTTTTCTCTTATTTCTGTTGTTGCATTAAGTATATTTGCTCCGCTTTTGCTGATATTGGCTGCAATGTCAGCTAACAAACCAACCCTGTCAGAGGAACTAACGCAAATTTTTACCGGATATGTCTCTGTAATATCCTTGTTCCATTCTATATCGATCTGCCTTTCAGGGTTCATTTTCAAAGCATTTATACAATTTGTCCGGTGGACAGTAACTCCATGCCCTATTGTTATATAGCCCGTAATAGCATCCCCTGGAACAGGCCGGCAACACTTGCCAAACCTTATAAGTATATCATCCACACCCTTTACAATTACACCTGCCCTGGGTTTCTTCTTCCGCACACGGCCGATTATCTTGTTAAAGATAGATTCATGATCTTCTTCTGTTTCGGGTTTGGGTACAATTTTCCGTATAATCTGCAGGGGTGTGATTTTACCGTAGCCCACGCTTGTGATCAAATCATCTGTTGTCTTAAAACCAAAATGCTCAACGACTCTGTCCATATCTTCTGATTTTAATAGTTCATGAAAGTTCAGACGATACTTGCGAAAGGCTTTTTCGCACATCTCACGGCCAAGAGTAATGCTGCGATCTTTTTCCTGAGTTTTTATCCATTGCCTTATCCTGGAGCGAGCCTTGACGGTTTTAACAAAATTCAACCAGTCCTTGCTCGGATGATGATTTTTCGTTGTAATAATATCAACGATATTGCCTGTCTGCAACTCATGTTTGAGAGGAACTATACGACCGTTAACCTTGGCACCTGTGCACTGACCGCCCACTTCCGTATGGATTTGATAAGCAAAATCTACAGGCGTGGCGCCCCTGGGTAGTGATTTTATCTCCCCCTGGGGTGTAAAAACATATATTTCATCAGGGAATAGATCAATGCGAACATTTTCAAGAAATTCATCCGGATTCCTGAAACTTGCCTGATTTTCAACCAGGTTCTGAATCCATGCAAATTTTTTACTTATACTTTCATCAACATCTTTCCCTTCTTTATAGCTCCAGTGAGCAGCAATTCCGGCTTTTGCAACCTTATCCATATCCCAGGTTCTTATCTGGATTTCTATACGTTCCCCAAAAGGCCCTATAACTGTTGTGTGCAGCGCCTGATACATATTTGGTTTGGGAGAAGCAATATAATCCTTAATCTTTTTGGGAACAGGTCTCCACAGGGAATGTATTAGCCCCAGAGCTTTATAGCAGTCAGATACTGTATCAAGGATTATCCTGAAAGCAATAATGTCATAAACCTCTTCAAATGGCAGATTTTGTTTGACCATTTTCTGGTATATACTGAAAATATTTTTGTACCTGCCCAGAATCTTACACTTCAGATCATCCTCATCCATTTTTTTCTTGATAAAGTTTTTAACTTTTTCAATATATTTATCGCTCTCCTCCTTATCCTTGCTGATCAACCTTTCGATATTTGAATATTCTTCGAAATAAAGATGCTTGAATGAAATATCTTCCAGCTCATTTTTAATCCAGTAAATACCCAGGCGGGAAGCAATGGGTGCGTAAATATCAAGGGTTTCCCGAGCTATTTGCTTTCTTTTGCTCTCCTTATGAAATTGAAGTGTTCTCATGTTGTGGAGGCGGTCTGCCAGCTTGATTAATATTACCCGGATATCATCCGCCATAGCGAGAATCATCTTCCTGATACTCTCTGCCTGGCGTGCCTGTGAGCTGTCAAAGGAAAGAATGCTGATTTTGGTTACACCGGAGACTATATGAACAACTTCCTGGCCGAAAATTTCCTTTATTTCTTCTGGTGTAGAATGAGTATCCTCTATAACATCATGCAAAAGGCCGGCTGCTATGCTGACAGGATCCAACTTCATATCTGCAAGGATGCCGGCAACTTCAAGAGGATGAGACAAATAAGGTTCACCGGACAGCCGAACCTGACCGTCATGGACTCTCGCAGAGTAGATATAGGCTCGGTCAATTATATCTATATCTGCATCAGGATTGTGTTCAGAGACTTTATCTATTATGTCGCTAATGCGAATCATTTTCAATATGCCTTGGCAAATACCACCCGATTTGTACTTGGTCGTCCACAGTATATACACTCCCCTTTTTCGTTTTCAATATCAAAGGGAATGCACCGTATTGTAACTCTAAGATCTTCTTTAATCCGGGATTCGCATTCATCAGATCCGCACCAGTGAGATAAAGCGAATCCACCGTGAATTTCAGGCTTCTCACGATTTTCAGGAGTAAAAAATTCTTTAAATCTGTCTGTTTCATCAATTTTTATGGTATGTTCTCTTTTAAACGAAACGGCTCGCTCAAATAGATTTTTTTGTATTTCATCCAGAATGGTTGTTATTTCGGCGACAAAACGATTTCTTTCCAAAGAAGTTTTATTATTATGTTCCTGATCCCTCCTGCCGACAAACACAGAATTTTCAGCAATGTCTCTTGGACCGATTTCAACCCTGAGTGGTATGCCTTTCTTAATCCAGTCCCATCCTCTTGCTCCTCCTATATCCCGGTCATCAATTTCCACTTCAACTCTGCGGAGGCCATAAAACTTCTCTTTCAGCTCTTTGGCAAGGCTTTCGGTAAACTCCATCACCTTGGGCCTGTCCTTAAGCTTTCTTATAATAGGTAGTAAAACTACATGTGAAGATGCAATTTTAGGAGGAAGTATTATGCCGTCATCATCGCTATGGGTCATTATAAGTCCGCCAATAAGGCGTGTGGAAACGCCCCATGAAGTCGTCCATGCATATTCTTCTTTTTCTTCAGCAGATTGAAATTTTATATCAGATGCCTTTGCGAAATTCTGACCTAAAAAATGTGATGTGCCTGACTGAAGAGCTTTTCGATCCTGCATCATAGCTTCTATACACATGGTATCAACCGCTCCGGGAAATCTTTCCGAAGGCGTTTTTCTTCCCTTTATCACAGGCATGGCCAGGTATTCTTCGGCAAACTTTTCATAAATATCAAGCATCATCCTGGTACGTACAATGGCTTCATCTTTAGTGGCATGTGCCGTATGTCCTTCCTGCCACAGGAATTCAGTTGTTCTTAAAAACATGCGGGTCCGCATCTCCCATCTGACAACGTTTGCCCACTGGTTTATCAAAACAGGAAGGTCTCGATAACTGCCAACCCACCTGGAAAATGAATCTCCTATAATTGTTTCAGAAGTGGGCCTGACTATTAAAGGCTCATTGAGCCGGCCTGCCGGGATAAGGCCGCCGTCAGGACCTTTTTCAAGCCTGTGATGTGTTACCACCGCACATTCCTTTGCAAAACCTTCAACATGTTCGGCCTCTTTTTCAAGAAAGCTCAACGGTATAAAAAGAGGAAAATATGCATTTTTAACCCCTGTATCTTTGAACATATTATCCAGTACTTGCTTAATATTTTCCCAAATCGCATAACCCCAGGGTTTTATGGCCATACAGCCTCTTACGGGAGATCTTTCAGCCAAATCCGAATGTTTTATGACCTGTTGATACCATTCCGGATAATCTTCAGCTCTCGTTGGAGTAATTGCGGCTTTTGCCTGTTTTTTCATATCTATCCTTTCCGTATCTCTTCCAGCAGAACTTCAACAAGTTTCTCCTCTGGAATTTTTTTTATAACTCTTCCCTTTTTAAACAATATCCCTTCACCATCACCCCCTGCAATTCCGATATCAGCTTCTTTTGCCTCTCCAGGTCCATTTACAATGCAACCCATAATTGCAATTTTGATATCCAGGGTGCTTGTTAAAAGTGCTTTGTCCACCCGTTCAACAATGTCAAAAAGAGGGATTTTACAACGTCCGCAGGTGGGGCAGGAAATTATTTCAGGTCCGCGCCTCCGGATATTAAGGGCTTTCAGTATTTCAAAACCTGTACGCACCTCCTCTGCCGGATCTCTGCTCAAAGAGACACGAATAGTATCTCCAATACCTTCTGCGAGCAGCATACCTATACCAAGAGAAGATTTTACGATTCCGGGAAAAAGCGTGCCGGCCTCTGTAACACCGACATGAAGAGGAAGGTCGGTTTTTGAAGAAAGAAGCCTGTAAGCTTCTATGGTGCGATGGACGTCAGACGCCTTTATTGAAACTTTTATTTGATGGAAATCCAATGATTTCAGCAATTCTATATGTCTGACAGCGCTTTCCACCATTGCCTCTGCGCTGGCGCCATTATATTTTTTTAGTATGTCCTTTTCAAGTGAGCCTGAATTTACCCCTATTCGAATGGGAATATTAAGCTCCTTTGCACATTCAACAACAGCTTTTACTTTTTTTACACTGCCTATGTTTCCTGGATTTATCCTCAATCCGTCAGCGCCGGCTCTTGCCGATGCTATAGCCAGCCGAAAGTCAAAATGGATATCAGCTATAATTGGAATTGAAATTTTTTCTTTTATCGGTTTTATCGCTTTGGCTGCCTCTTCATCAGGCACAGCCACCCTTATGATTTCGCATCCGACTTTTTCCAACCGCCTTATCTGGGAAACAGTTGACGCAATATCCTGAGTAAATGTGTTTGTCATTGACTGGACCGCAATAGGAGCCATACCCCCTATCTTTACTTCTCCGACCTTTATTTGACGCGTTTTTTTTCTATTTATAATAAAAGGCATAATAAGTACTCAGGTTTTCAGGTTCACGGTTCACGGTTCACGGTTACCTTTTTATAGGAAAAACAATTGCAAAACACAAGTGTCTATTTCACTTGAATTTGGGCAGACTCTGGGAGTTTGATTCACTGAACCGGTATCTTTGACAGAAATCCAAATAGTATCGCAACCATTTTAAATAATGATTATGAAATTTTGGGGGTATTAAGTAATAGTATTTTTCTTGTTAATCTTTTTTATTTTTGGTATTTAAGCGGGCAATCGTATAATTACTTATGCTCGAAGATAAAGGAGCAACCAATTGAAATTCAGTAAACTGATTAAATTACTCGAAAAAAATGGCTTCAAAATCGTCAAACAAAAGGGCTCGATAAGGTATTATGGGAAAACAGGATGGAACAGATTAATTCGGGTTGACTATCATGGAGCAAAGGAAGTTCCAACTGGTACTTGTCACTCTATCTTAAGGGCTGCTGGTATTAAATAATGTGTGGGAGGAATCAATAATGATTGGTTTACCGTACTCTTTGGTGATTGAAGCAACAGAGGAACCGGATTTTTTTGGCTTTTATTCACCGGATTTAGAAGGCTTTTCCGGCATAGGGCATTCAGTTGAGGACTGTCTTTATAAAGCCAAATGGGGAATAAAAGAACATATCAATTTGTTGATAGAACAAAAACTGCCTATTCCCATTAAAAATCCTGATCCAAAGATCATCATTCAAAATGAAAAGAAGTTGGCTGTTGCCTGACATAATTGTTGCTATTTTTCATTCACCGTATGAAATGGCATAATGCGCTCCACCTGACACCAGAAGCAGGGGCGTTTAGAAGGGTCATAGAAAATAACAATTTTTGAGCGTGTTAAGGAGATCCTGTAAGCTTCTGGTGCTGGTGAGCTTGGTTATGTCGTAAACAGTAAACTCATGGACCCGGAAATCATCAAATCTATTTACCAACAGAAATACAAAAGATGCTAAAGGATTGTTTGGATAGAAATACGGCGCGCGCAACTCTCGACTGCCGGAATCACTGTTGACTTTCCTTATTAACGCCTCG
>JAIVWD010000194.1:0-6631 GCA_049190315.1 Deltaproteobacteria bacterium
GAACCGGGTTTACTCGGCAGTACGCATAGCAGGACTGGACCCATACCCTGGATTTCTTCACACAATCGACTATGGTCGTTTTTCTCTTGTGCTTGATCTGATGGAAGAATTCCGGACGATTATAGCAGACACTCTAACTCTATCTCTGTTTAATCTGAAGATACTTCGGAAGGAGGATTTTGTAATTCAAAAGCCTGCATCAGCGAAATCAGGCCAATCTTCAACTTGCAATTCTCCGGATGTAACTGCTGATCCTATTGGATTGATAACCATGGTTGATGGTGAGGCTTGCAATTTTGATCTTCCGGAACAGCGTATGCAGGAAATAACTGAATCATCCGCACAAACAACAGGAAAGTATCCTGTAAAACTCCAGCCGGATGCTTTCAAACAGGTGATTGATGCATTTGAAAAAAAACTGACAACAATCTTTTTCTATCCGCCGGCGGAACGTAACCTGACCTATGGAGATGCCATTATCTTTCAGGCGGGACATTATAGAAAGGTTTTAGAAGGGCAGGTTGATGTGTATCAACCGATTTTGCTGAAATGATTGTGCTTGTTACATACGATATTACCGATCCAAAACGTTTGAGAAAGCTTCATGCTTTTTTGAAGGAATTTGGGTTGAATACCCAGAAGTCTGTATTTGAGTGCGATATAGATAAGACAGCGCTAAAAGGTATCCGGCGCTACTGCAAAGAAAATCTTGATCTGTCAAGCGACTCTGTGCGAATCTACAAGATCTGCTCCGGATGCATAAAAAATGTGATTATATCAGGTCTGGGTCTGAAAATCACCCAGCTTGATTACATGGTGGTTTAAATGAATATGATAGTCACATATGACATTGCAGACCCACGCCGCCTGAACAGGGTGGCAAGGGTGATCAAGGATTATGGAATCCGGGTGCAGAAATCAAAGTTTGAAGTGACGGTGGATAGCAAAACTTTTGTTGAAATGAAAGATAGAATAGAAGACACAATTGAGCCTGCTGAGGACGGGGTAAAGTACTTCCCTGTATGCGAAAGATGCGCCGGAACTCTGGAAATAATCGGCCAGGGAATTTTTATCGATCCTGATGAAGAATACTATGTGCTTTAAACTGTAAAAATTGGCGGTTTTTTCTGCCGGCAGGAGACGGATTGCAATGAAATTTAATCTGCGAACCTCTATGCCATTATCTATGAAAAAGCTATCTGTTTGATTTTACAGTGTTTTTAAAATAGATCTACTGCAAGGTTCACAAAATATTTGGTTTTTCTGTAATATCAATATATTGAAACAAAGACTGAATACATGAAAGGAGGTGTTGGCAGATGATTTGCAAAATTTTCAAAAAGGTCCGCGAAAATACATTTCTAACACTTGGATTTATCAAAAAATCTAAAGGCCGCTATTGGAATTGACCTGACTTACGAAGGGATTGCGACGAGTATATTACAACTGTTCCATAATATGTTCATTGAATGCGCTGTTGCCTTAAAATGCTCACATATAATCTCAGGGGATAAACATTTAAAATCGGTTAAAAATTACATGGGAATTAAAATCGTCAATCCCAAAGAATTTCTCATACAATTTCAAACTATTATGCGCTAACAAAGGACGCGGTGAAAAAATCGTGACTACTCACGTAGTCAGGCTGAAGCTGTTTAGACTGAAGGCTGAAGGGGGCAGAAAAGCACGATTGCCGTACTTTAGCGGAAATATCTGATTCTTGCACCAAACATGGATTCAAAATGCGCTTTTTCCTAACAGTCTTCAGCCTTCAGCCTATCCACCTGAGTAGTTACAAAAAATCTGACCCTTCACAGTATAGCAGGAAATTCCACTGGTGATAAAAATGAAAAAATTTGCTTATATTTTATTAGGGCTGTTTTATGCGTGCAGCGTTTTTGCAGAACCACTTTCAAAGGAAAATGTGCCCGAGCCTTTAAAACCATGGATTGGCTGGGTACTGCATGGCGAGAAAGATGTTGACTGCCCATTTGTGTACAACGACCTTTCAAAAACTATTTGCATTTGGCCGTCAGAGTTGAATCTGAAATTTCAAAAAAACAGCGCCGTGTTTTCCCAAAAATGGGAAGTGTTTTCTGATGAAATCTGGATATTGCTTCCAGGAAATAATAAATTCTGGCCCCAGGATGTCGAAATCAACGGAAAGAAACAGCCTGTCGTCGAAAGAAAAGGATTGCCGGTTGTTTTTATAAAAGAGCCCGGAAAATATACAATAAGCGGCAAATTCAAATTTGACAGCATCCCTGAGTGGATAAAGATACCTGAACATACAGGGCTGTTGAAACTTGCAATTAAAGGAAAGGAAATTTCCTTCCCAAATATGGATAACCAGGGAAAGCTCTGGCTCAAACAGAGCGGAGAAGCTAAAAAAGCAGGGGAAAAAGAAGATAAACTTCAGGTAAAAGTTTATCGTCTTATCAGGGACGAAATTCCTCTATTACTGGTAACAAGGGTTGATTTGTATATTTCGGGAAAGCACAGGGAGGTCAAACTCGGGAAAGCAGTTGCGGATAATTTCATACCAATGAAACTCAAAAGTGATCTGCCGGCAAAAATAGAAGCTGATGGAAACCTTATATTACAGGCAAGACCCGGGAAATGGACAATTGAAATAACTTCAAGACATAAAGGACATGTTAACGAATTACACTTTGATCCTTCCAGTGGGTTTAACGTCGATGAAGAAGTCTGGGTGTTTGAGGCAAAAAATCATCTTCGGATAGTTTCAATTGAAGGCGTAATGCAGATTGATCCACAGCAAACCACTATCCCTGCTAAATGGAAGAAATTTTCCGCATACCTGGTGCATCCCGATGATACAATGCGCTTTGTCGAGAAAAAAAGAGGGGATCCTCTACCTGCTCCGGATCAATTGAATCTGCACCGTACATTATGGCTGGATTTTGATGGAAAAGGTTATTCTATACGTGACAGTATAACCGGTTCAATGACTACGGGCTGGCGTATGGAAATGCCCCCTCCTGTTGAGCTTGGGCGTGTTACGGTTCAAGGTAGGGAACAATTCATTACCCGTCTCAAAGGTTCGGATAAAGCCGGTGTGGAAATGCGGTATGGCAATGTCGGGCTTGAAGCTGAAAGCCGGCTTGACGATGCGGATAATATTCCGGCTGTGGGTTGGGACAGAGATTTTCATTCTGTTAAGGGTATTCTCAATCTTCCCCCGGGCTGGACTCTTTTTGATGCAACCGGAATTGATCATATCAGGCAAACATGGCTGAAACAATGGACACTGCTGGATATGTTTCTGGTTTTAATAATTTCGCTTGCAGTTGCAAGGCTTTATTCCTGGCCATGGGGAATAATAGCTCTGGCAGCAATGGTTTTATTAAATCACGAAATTGACGCCCCCCGCTGGGTCTGGCTGAATCTGCTTACAGCTATAGCTCTTCTTCGCGTTGTTCCTGAAGGTAAAATCAGTTCAATGATAAATAATTATCGAATGATTTGCATAGCATGTTTAATATTTATAAGCCTTCCGTTTATGGTTAATCAGATCAGGACAGGTATTTATCCGCAACTTGAAAGATCGTGGCAGCAAATCGGAATGCAGCAGACACAACAATGGGCAACTGCAGGAAAAGTTGCAATAGTTGAAGACAAAGGCTATGGCCAAAAAACAAGACTGTCATCTAAACCGGCAAAAACTATTCGAAGCCTGAAACAACGCATTGAGGAGGAAGCAGTATCTGAAGATATTGATTATTCATACAACCAGCAGGCATCACAGCTAAAGATAAAACGACTTGATCCAAATGCAAAGATTCAAACAGGTCCTGGTATTCCAAACTGGAAATGGCGACAAATTAATTTTTCCTGGAACGGACCTGTGGAAAAAGATCAAGAAATTTCATTTGTCTTTATTTCACCTTTTATGAACCTTATTCTTGCGGTATTGCGGGTAATCCTTCTTGCTATCCTGATATACTGCTTATCCGGGGCTGTTTATTCAAAGAACAGCGGATTTAGCTTTTCAAGCATAAAAAACGGCATTTTTTCAATTATAGCCGTATTGCTTTTTAGCGTTATTGTTTGCCAGGCTCACGCAGACAACTCTTTCCCGCCAGAAAAATTGTTAGATGAGCTGAAATTAAAACTGACAGAAAAAGATAGGCCTCCGTGTGCTCCGAATTGTGCGTCAAGCCCACGGATGAAAGTGCGAATAACCGGAAACCAGCTTGATATAAGGATAGAGTTCCATAGTTTACATCCTAATACGGCTGTTCCTCTTCCTGGATCTGTTCAACACTGGCTGCCTCAGATTGTGCTGATAGATGGAAAGCCGGTTTCCGGCCTGTATCGCGAACCATCTACAGGATATTTATGGCTCAACCTCCCTGAAGGCATACATCAAATAGATATAAAAGGAGCTTTGCCTCAAAGGGACGTTGTCTGGCTGCAATTGCCATTAAAACCCCATTATGTTGAAATCGGTTCAGAAGGCTGGTCTGTAGATGGATTGTATGATAACGGGGTCGCAGACACACAGCTTCAGTTCACCCGGATTCGCACTGACAATGATGATAAAACTGCGGTATCCGAAACATTTGAGCCTGGGCTGTTACCGTCATTTGTCAAAATTACAAGAATTTTTCATTTAGATTTAGACTGGCAGATAGAAACCATTGTCAGCAGAGTGACACCTGTTGGTTCTGCAATTGCACTGTCTGTGCCTTTGCTTGCAGGAGAATCAGTTACATCTGATATTCGCGTGGAAAACGGCAATGTTCTTCTGAACATGGCTCCTGATCAGAAAAATTTCAGATGGTTTTCATCACTTAAGATAGAAGATGAACTGGTGTTAAAAGCAGAAGATACTCTTGACTGGGCCGAAGTCTGGCAGGTTAACATCGGAACACTGTGGCATGCTGAAATTAGCGGAATACCTGTAATTCATCATCAGAATAAATCCGGCAACTGGTTTCCTGAATGGCGGCCCTGGCCTGGAGAGAAAATTGCCATTAAAATTACAAGACCGGAAGGAATAAAGGGGCAGACTCACACCATCGAAAGCAGTGAACTATCTTTAAGTCCGGGAAAAAGGATTAGAAATGCCATATTGAATCTTAATATAAGAAGCAGCAGAGGCGGCAGGCATACTATAAAGATTCCGGATAACGCAAAACTCCAGTCTGTTTCTATTAACGGCAAGTCACAGCCTGTCAGGCAAGACAAAAACAGTGTGACTCTTCCACTTACGCCGGGACAGCAGGATATTAAACTTGTCTGGAGAGAATTAAAAGATGTAGAAACCATATTGAAAACATCTTTGATAGACCTTGGTATGAAAAGTGTTGATTCTTTTATTTCTGTTTCAATGCCCAGAGACAGATGGATTTTATTTTGCGGTGGTCCGTATGTTGGACCGGCCGTGCTATTCTGGGGCGTTGTCTTTGTGATTATTCTATTATCCTTTGGTCTTGGACAGTTAAATATAACTCCCTTAAAATTTCATCACTGGGCTCTTTTAAGCCTTGGATTAACTCAAGGCTCTTTGTTGATTGCAATACCTGTAGCCGGCTGGTTTCTTGTGCTTGGCTACCGGAAACAGGTTGCTGAAAAATTATCAAACTTTACATTTAATTTATTTCAACTTTTCATTATATTACTTTCAATCGTTGCATTTGGATCTTTATTGTTCGGAATAAAACAGGGACTTTTGGGCTACCCGAACATGCAGATCAGTGGAAACGGTTCCGCTAATTACCTGTTAAAATGGTATCAGGATATATCCGGAGAAATCCTGCCACAGGCCTGGGTTTTTTCGCTTCCACTTACAGTATATCGTATTGCAATTCTAGCCTGGGCGCTGTGGATCGCTTTTGCCTTTATAAAATGGCTCCGCTGGGCATGGGAATGTTTTAGCGCCAAAGGATTATGGCGCAAAATAGATTGGAATAAGCTTCGAAACAGGCTGTGGAAAAGGCATGGAGATGGACAAAAAAAGGCGGAAACAGAAGGGACTTAGGGATGTAGGGGTAGGCGTGTAGAGATTTGGGATATGTCACGAAAACGGTTGTCGATGAACGAGCGGAAATTTGCAATGAGATATTGAAGATGTTAAATGCGTTAATCGGAAGCTTACAACGAAAAATAAGTTAATTCCCTTTATCACTTTGTCCCTCTGTCCCTCTCCCCTTCAGCGCATAGCGCTGTTGACCTGATGAATAAGGGATTGAGCGCCTGCGGCGCAGGGATGTAGAAACATAGGGATGTAAAGGAAAAAGATGGGAAGGATAGAATCTTTCCGGGAGCTAACCGTTTGGCAAAAATCCCATCAGTTATTTTTGGATATTGCAAATGATGTGGAATTATTTCCCCCAAAAGGTGTTGCCTGGATCATAGCCGATCAGATATTAAGGTCGAGCGGTTCTATTTCAAACTATTATGCGCTAACAAATTAAAAAGGCAGGGTCATTGCTGACCCTGCCTTTTTTTATTGTTTTCTATTTAGTGCCTGAACGAAAACTGCTAATTTTCCCAATTTCTGCGTCAGGCTATGTTAGCTGTTAAGCTGCTGAGCTGATAAGCTGTTATGCCTTTTTATCTTATGAGCTTAAGAGCCATCAGCTATAAGCTAAGCTGTATTCCT
>JAIVWD010000195.1:0-6612 GCA_049190315.1 Deltaproteobacteria bacterium
GTAAGTATGAAATCGATCTCTAAATGCGGTGTTCTCAAAAAGGTTGGTAAAAATGATGGAAAGAGCTTGAATATTTGATAGCTTCTTGAAGTGGACCCCAAGTCAAGGACAATTTTCTCCTAAATTAAGGTGCGCTTCTTTTTGTCTTTTAATCGAATTATTCATGCTGCCATTTGGGCAACTTCCTCTCCCCAATACACCTCAGCAGGTGTTTTTCCTGAGAACGACTGATGTGGTCGTTCAAAGTTGTAAAACTCAAAATATTCTTTCAGCCCGGCAATCAATTCCGTTACTGTTTCAAACTCTTCGAGAAATATCTTTTCGTACTTCACTGATCGCCATAAACGTTCTATGAAGATATTATCCATACAACGTCCTTTGCCATCCATGCTGATTTTGATACCTCTTTCTTTCAGTGCGCCGGTAAAGGCATTACCGGTATATTGTGAACCTTGATCGGTATTGAATATCTCAGGCCTGTTATGCTTGCGAAGAGCGCTCTTCAGAGCATTCACACAGAAATAGTCATCCATTGTCACAGACACCTCCCAGGACAGCACATAGCGGCTTGCCCAATCCATAACTGCTGTCAGATACACAAATCCATGTGCCATCCGGATATAGGTAATGTCGGAACACCAGACCTGATCAGGCTCTGTGATCGACAATTTCCTCAGGAGATATGGATACACCTTATGTTCTCTGCGTGGCTTGCTTGTATTCGGTTTTGGAGCCACTGATTCAATACCCATTAAACGCATCAGCCGTTGAACACGTTTGCGGTTTACAGGAAAACCCTGGCGGTTCAAATAGTCTCTCATCTTTCGACTCCCATAAAAAGGATGCCTGAGAAATTCTTTGTCGATAAGCCTCATTAATTCTAAATTCTCATTACTTTCAAAAGTAAAAACCCTGGGCCGGTAGTAAGATGACCGTGGCAGCCCCAGCAAGTCGCACTGTCTGCTGATACTGAGATCTGAATCTTTGGGATCTATGCATTTTATCTTCTCACCTACGCTCATCCCAGATAACCTGTCTTTTTTTTTAGCCAGTCCACTTCGATCTGCAATTGTCCAACCTTTTTATATAAACGATCTCGTTCAACCTCTTTCTTCTCAGTCTCTTTGTCTTTTCCCCTGGTAAAAATATCAGGGGCTGACTCAAGCAACTGCTTCTTCCATCTACCTATTTGATTGCTGTGAACCCCATATTCTGAAGCCAATTCAGACATTGTTTTCTGCCCCTTTATTGCATCAAGGGCAATTCTCGCCTTCAATTCCTTGCTGTGTTTTTTTCTGCTCATTTTGTGCCTCCTTTTTTTCTTGGAAACACACCTTAACACACTGTCTCATTTTTGGGGTCCACTATAAAATGTAGTTTTGATCTATGCAAATGTAATTAATTTGTGCAGAAATCAAGGAACAGATGATACAGAATTATTGGTTTTCCAATTGATATCCGATTATGTACAGATCGGTAGGTGCAATCAAGTTTGTTAATGATATTTACTCTTATCCAATCTCCTCCAGAACACATCTGAATTTTGGCTGCATCAGTTTTAAACTTATTTTTTGCTTTCTCACCCCAAATCTCAGGCGTATCAGATTGAATATATCCCAGCATCCCGGCTTCATCTTTATCAGCGGCATAATTTCCTGCAAGAAATTCTCCCATCCCGCTTGAACCGAAATATTCATTTATTGTAGCATGTGTTTTAGCGCAAAGCCGTTTGGCTTCAAAGGGGTAACACGGGCGAGAACCATGGCGGACTCTTTCAAATTCAATATCAAGCCTTTTTCGGTGTTTTCCCTTGCGAATCGGACTGTTTATTCTGGGCTCTTCATGCACCGTATAGTTGCCTACCCATCTGGGATAATTCCGATCCTGCAGAACTTCTTTGATTTCCTTGACGAGATCTCCTGTTATATCTTCTTCTTCAGAACTTTTGTATACTGCAGCATCAAGTCGTTCATACCCCCATTTGAGCAGAGTAAAAACTCGTTTTCTAAAAGCGCTGCGATAATCATTAATATCATCAGAGGAATCTGTTGATAACTGAGCATGATTGCTCTTAGGCATAGATATTAAGCTCCGGTCATTGTCAGTTTTTCAGCAATAAATTCGTCAGCATCAATAAGGGCCTGGCTCTTTAGCCAACTGAGGCGGTGCCGTGGTTTTACAAAGTATGTAGTTCTGCCGTTAAATATTTTTAAATTTCTTTTAAAATAAATCCATTGCCCTTGTTGCCTCAACAGCTTTTGTTCAAGTTCTAATAATTCATTTCTAACAGCCTTATCTTCAAGTTTGATAACCTGTACAGAGCCGGCAGGTGGATTTTCCGGATGTTCAATTTTCAGCATAACTAATGTGTCCGAATAAAATGCCGTTATGCAGTGCTGATCTCTGATTTCATTATCAAGAAAATCGTCAAGTTCTCTTTTTAGTATTGTTGCATATGATTTTATTTCAGACTGTGTAGCCGGTTTTATTGCATTGTCTGCAATTTTACCTTCATTAAGATTCATTCGTATCTTTAAAAAATCATCTACTAAGTATCTTTCACTTTTATCAATTCCCAGCAGTGTATATACTTCATGGTTCATAGTGTTTACCAAAGGCTCCAAGTCTGACTTTTTCTGTGGATTCACAAACACTAAACCCGCATTATTGCCCATCAATTTTGCTGAAGCCGCAGCAATTTCATCATACAGTCTTACCCATTCCTTAAGTTTCTTTGGAGATAAATCATCAAGTGGAATCGGAAGCGACATCAAATCCTTTTTGCTGAGCACGCCGCGTTCGATTCCCCATGATGGGGATGACATATATTGCTGGTATAGAACAAAATCTGAACAAAGATATAAAGCTAATGCTTTTAATAAATTGACTTTTGATACTTCTCCAGCTATTCCGATTTGTCTCGGTGGAACTACAATGAATTCATTGGAAAAAACAGCAAAACGTCTCATCGCATCAATTATAATATGCGGTGGGCGACAAATGGCTAATGGTTTTAAACCACCGCGTTTTCTTACATAAGCTCTTGATAAATCTACAGGCTGCAATGCTTTTGCAGGAAAAGAAAAGATTTTTCCGCGTCCTCGCAGAACGTCCATTATCAATTCGTTTTCACCTTCAACTTCAGGAATATGTTCCACTGGCTCATCGGCATCTTTGGTACGTAATTGTAGCCCCTCATGAATTGATAAATTATGATTTTCGGCAAACGCTGAAAGAGAGACGAATTGTTTTGCCAAAGAGGATAATAGAAACCTATCACGTGGAGTTCCCCACATAGCCAGCTTCCATGGCTGACTGCTGCCTGTTGCGGCTTCATGTCGTGGTATTTCACGAATCTCATCTGCGTTAACAATTACTGTCCATAGCTTTTTTTTGTTTCTATCTTTAATATCATAGCGGGATAGCTGGTTTACTGCAAACGGAGCATATGTAATTATTCTGGAAGATTCGATTTCAACATTTTCATGTGACTTGGAATAAAATAATGCTGCGGCAGGGTTATCAGCATTCTTAAATAATAAATGCCGAAGATTTGAAAAATTTACAACGCACCACACATCCATTTTACTGAAAAAATAATGCCTGAACTTTGCGGCTTTATCTGACGATTTAAAAAGTGTAAAGGCCGGCATTAAGAGTCCGATGATTCCTTTGCTTGAAAGATGCTGTGATGCTTTCCATGAAAAAGCTTCTGCGATCTGATTTTGACTCGTTGGAAATTTTTTACTGTTCTTATCAATCCATTCCAGGGCGACTCTATCACCGTTTTCCAATTTCTTCTTATTGATAACTTTCCACGGCGGATTACCCACAATCCAGTTATAGCCCTTTGTTGTTTCCTCTTTCTGCCAGACTGAATCAGGATCAAAAAAACCTTCCTGGCAGTGAAAAATATTTTTATTTCTTAAAGCCGGTAACTTAAAATTTTTATAGCATGCTTTTTCCAGATCAGGGGGATCAGTATAATCAAGAAGTGTTAGAATCAGGCTGAGTTCAGTTACATTGCAGGCATCTTCATCAATATCTAATCCAAAAATGTGAGAAGTTAGGAGTCTTCGTAATTCAGAAGGCTTAAGGTTTTTATCAGGGCGTGGCTGTAATTCACGTTCTATAAGTCTTCTGTAGCATTGAACAAGGAATGCTCCTGACCCGCATGCGGGATCAAAAACTTTCATGCCTTTTGTTAACGGCTGCTTATTATCAAGCTCGTCAAGCATAAAGTTTACCAGATGGACTGGCGTATAATATGCCCCGTGACTCCGCCCTCTGCCCTCGGCATGCATAAATTGCTGATAGACCATTGACAGTGTTTCAATTGGGATATGCTCAAAGTTATAAGCCTCGAAATCCAGATGCATTTGTCCGGAAGCAGGATCATCTCCACAAAACGTTGATGCGACTTTTTTAATGTGTTCCGATTTTGGTGCTGATTTACCCCTTTTTGCAATAGGAAAAATTGTTCCATTTAACCATTCATCAAGTTTTTTATTAATACCATGAAATCCTGATACGGTTGCATTTCTTCCAAATACAGACTTTGGTTTAATATTCCATTGCTCAAATTTGCGATCAGAAAGAATTTTTCTGTCTCTTAAATAGCGTAAATATACATACTTACCAATAAGCGCATGGGCCGTGTTTTTTGTTAATTTTTGAGTTCGCAGCCAACCTCCAAGTTCATTCAGACTTTTTAACAGAACCTGATCAACTCTTTCATCTGGATTGACGTGGTGTTCCCAATTCGCCCAGATTGTTCCGTTATTAATGGAGTCAGCCTTGAAATCTGACAATTTTGAAAAAACATCATTTGCAGTTTTTGCAACCTCAAGGATGTTCTGGTCTTTTTTTAAACCAATCGCGGTATTAAATCTGAATCCGGGATAGAGACGAAAACACTTTGGTGTCGATACCAAGAGAAATGGGACAATATTTTGATTCCAAACCAGTTTATGAAATTTTGTGGCCTCTTCTTCAGACCTCGCCTCACAGATGTATACCATGGGGATGATGCTTTTGCTTAAAGCTTGATTTTTATCATTCCCACATAAAGCATATACGCCATGTAAACCGCATTCTCTTCTTGATAGACGGAACACATGGGAATAGCCTGAAAAATCATCAAGGCGTGATTCAGACAGATAATATGGAGAGTCGTAATAATCTAAACAGGTTAGTAATTCTTTTATATCCATATTTTTTGTTCCATGGTTTAGGGAAGGAACTTGGGTTGTTTTGTGCGCGATATTATCAAATGATGTTTTTGTATCATTAACTCATGTTTTTCAATTTAATAAGCTCATCCTTAACTGCTTTTGCGTCCAGCACACCTTCAATCCCAAACATTTCTCCAAGTTTTCTATTTGTAATGCTGCGAATCTGGTTAAGGATGATACTTATAAAAAGAGGACTTAGCGCTGAAATTTTTGCAACATAATCTCTTGGGTCATCACCTATGAAGAGAATATCACCAATTGTGTGAAACCCTTTTTTAAAATTTGAGTCAGCGCCTCCAATTTTGAGATTAAAATCAGGATCAATAGTTTTGATCTGTTTAACTATCCCGAATAATGCATGCCCGTATTTTTTTCCAAAAGTTTTAAGCTTGTTTACCTGGACTCCCGCAGGTAAGCCATTAATAACATCATATACCATATGAACATATTCATCAGGGAATTGAATATTATTTGCTACTTTGTCGCAGAAATTTTCTTCTTCTGCATCAAAACCGTAATTTGTATTGATTTCATCTCTTATAGCGTGCACAGCTTCATGCAAAACTGGAAAAATCAGGTCAATAATATTTGTGGTGTTATTAACAAATACTATTCTATAGCCATGGATCTTTGTATAAAAAGCATAGGCTTTAATTTTTTCAGGAAAATACCGGAATATAACCATAATTCCAAGCTGTTCCAAAATAGAAAAAGTATGTTCATAATCAAGAGGAAAATCATGACCGATGCCGGCTCTTTTTCGCAACTCCCTTGCAATTTTTTTTGCAATTTCATCATTACGTTTATGAACCCTTACAACAGGAAGAACGCTTGAATTCGCATCATTTCTGAAAAGAATTTCATATGTTCTGGCCAATTCCATCGCATCGTTTTGCATAGCCTGTGTAACTTTGGCTTTTTTTCTTGTGCGGTGAACGGGAACAGATATTGAACTGTCAAAATCTTTAGCAAAGAAGAAATCAGGATTTACATTGAAAATTTTGGAGAGATTAATTAAATGGTTGCCTTTGGGGATCTGACCTTTGATCCAGTCATTTACTGTCTGCCTGGAAACACCTGTCTTTTCTGCTAATTTGACTATGGAAGAATTATGCTCCTTAATCAAATTTTTAATTTTCCCCCCTATCCATTCCATTGTAACGCCTTTAATTTTTATATTTTTTTATCACTTTATTAAATATTGAATATACTTATAACAAACATTCGCTTTTTTTGTAAAGATTATTTTACACTTTTTTACAGAAACAATATATTTGAACGTAATATGTAAGATTAAGCTGACTTATGCCCATCCGGAAATGGCTATTTTATCCGATCTCTGGGTGTGCTATAAAGGGGAAACTCCGTGGTATTTCAA
>JAIVWD010000196.1:0-6597 GCA_049190315.1 Deltaproteobacteria bacterium
GAAACAATTATGGAAGGCAGCGAAGAGGCCTTTCGCTGTCGTTTCGAAAAATACGGATTTTAGGGTTAAAGGAGTGAAGGATGTACGACACAGCGGATGAACTCCTCAGAGAAATAATGGCTGGCGAGGATTCACTTCTTGACTGGAAAGAAGTGGTATTCAAGGGGAATCAGGCGCGTTTTGTAGCCAAAGGCCCTGATTCGGGAAACAAGGCAACAGTTGAGATGGCAAAGGATTTGTGCTGCTTTGCGAATACCGAAGGCGGCGTTATCGTTTTCGGTGTGCGGAAGGACCGTGAGCGTATCGGAATTTCCGAGGAACAGATGGAAGGTTTTCAGCAATTCATTGTCAATGTTGCGCAGAACAACATAGAACCTCCCATAGGTCACCTTCTCTTATTTGATCGAGTATTGCTGCCCGACACATCAGGAACGCCACGGTTGTGCTTAAAGCTGGAAATCAAGAAGGCGTTTTACAGCGTCCACGCACCCAAAGGGCGAAGACCATACTGGCGGATTGCCGATCACTGTCACGAAATGACCCTTGAGCAGCAGGCCAGGGCTTTCGAGCGCCGGGGGATGATGGCTCCTTTTGAGGAGCGGCCGGTTTTTTCCGCAAAGATGGAAGATCTGGAGTCGGAGCGGTTCAATGCCTACTATGAAGTTAGATATGACATGCAGCTTGAGGCGGCTGGAGTAACGTATGACAGATTGCTTCAAAATTTGAAGTTGGCCGCCCAAGATGAGAGCGGCGCTCTTCATCCGACAGGTCTTGGCGTGCTCCTCTTCGCATCACGTCCGGAACAGTGGGTTTCTGGCGCTTATGTAGACATTGTTGCCTACGAGGAAGAAAGTGCCGATGCCGACAAACAACGAGATGCCAAGATAATCCGGGGCACCGTGGTGGAGCAGATCGAGCGTACCATGGAGTATATGGGAGCCTCTCCATTGGTTCCTGTTGCCGCCATCAAAGATGAGCGGGGACGTCTGGACCAGCCGAGCTATTCTCTGCGCGCGTTGCAGGAAGCTGTTGTCAACGCCATTGTCCATCGCGATTACAGCATTCAGGGCGCCCAGGTGAGGATTTTTCTGTTTGCCGACAGGATCGAAGTCACCAATCCGGGCAGACTTCATAACACACTGTCTCCCGCCGACCTTTTTGCCGGCTGTCAACCGGTACGGCGAAATCAGATGCTGGCAGGGTTCCTGCGGGATTATAACAGTCCTTTAACCGGACGATCCTATATGGAAGGGCGAGGAGAAGGTTTCCTGACCATGGTGCGGGAATGCGAACGAGTATCCAGTCGCCGGCCTACACTCGAAATTATTGGCGATAGTGTGAAATTGACGATTTGGGCGGCCACTTCAAATACCGAAGAATAAAGGATGAAATGAGCGTTTATTCAAGCTGGACAAGATTCGCATCGAATTTTTTTCTGAACCAATCCAGACCACCTATAGACTTTCAGATAATTAATTTCACAAGGCCAGAAGGAGGAAGGCGTATTAGTTATACGTCGACGACTGATAACACAGTGAAATTATTTATCTGAAAGTCTATATAAGGCTATTGAAGAGGCGTGAGAGCTTTTCTGCAAAATCCTTTAAACGCCCTCGCCATAGAATTAGAAAAAGGCTCCTCTCCAATCAAGATATCCCATGCAAACCTGGTCAATATCCTTTTTTCAGAAGCAAGTTCTTTCTCCCTTATAAATTTACGAAAAAGAAAGTCGGATATGCTTGTAGAGGGAAGAAGAAAACTGTCTGTCAGCATATAAAGTGACTTTCCGATTAAGTTCTGAAAACAGAGAATCTTTTTCAACTTTGCAAAATAAAGGCTTTCAAGACCCTCTTTATGAAAACCCCTTTCTTTAATTGCTTTTGCCAGAAATTCCGCTGCCCATAGATTGGTATAAAGTCCGCCGTTAATTAACAGCGCTCCAAATACATGCCCTCCAAGACATGCTATACCATCTGATACGGCATTTTTTGCTGAAGTGACAGGCACATTAAGGCTGCCTGCACTGCCTTCAACTATACGGGTTCTCCAATGCTCAGGCAGGCATCTCTGTATATCAGGATTCTTATCAATATAGTCGTATAAAACCGGCATTGTGGCGCCTTTTCCCAGAGCCATGACCGTAAGCGTATCACGTCTTGGTATCAAATCTATTGTATGAATTTTCCCGCCACCAACAAAAAATTTATGGAGTGTCTGGTACTTTGGGAGCCATTCCCCTCTTTTAAGATAAACATCAAAAATAGCTCCGGGCCATGTTTTTGGAGGCCTGTATCCGATTTTTTTCGATAGTATTTCCTTTATGATAGATGGCAGTGTAGTAAAAACAACTCCGTTAACGTCTATCTGATGCCTCTTCCTGTCATGATCATCACACAGGATTGTAAAATTTCCGTTCGAGCCCCGGCCCTGGGGGAAATAAATATCATTCACTCTAAAAGGAAGAAAATGTATTCTTTCATACTTGGAGATATAACTCTGGATATGCTGATATATACTTGGAATTAACCGGCCATTCCTCTGGACAGGATTGCGGTTTATTATACAGATCTTTCGTCCAAGCGGGTCGGAAGTCTCGACACTTTTAGAACCTTTATGAAATGTTATTGTATCAATTTTATGCACAACGATTGAAGGGTCAACGAGCGGGATACCGTATGAACCGGCCCAGCCTTGATAAACGAACCCTGACGTACGGCTGGTGCGTGCTTCACCCCTTTCATCAAATCTTGGGTCAAACATGTATATATCCGGATAGTCAGGCCAGTTCTGGACAATATATGAGGTTAAAAACAGGCCGCCTATCCCGCCGCCTATTATTCCTATCTTTTCTATGGCAACTGATGAACTCATTCAACTACCCACACAGAGCAATCTTTCGCATTTTGAACGATTTTGTTTGATACGCTTCCAAACAAAAGCTGATTTGCTCTTGAAACACCTCGTCGCCCTACTACAACAGTACCATAGCCGGCCTCTACTATTTCATTCAATATGTCGTTACCCATACCGGCCTTTTTTTGTCGGATCTCAATATTGATCGCCTTTTCAGGGATACCTGCCTTTATCAAAATTGATCGCGCAATATCCATCATCTCCTTTATTCCACTTTCGTCTTTGCTTGATTCATAGGTTGTAATATGAAAAAGGGTAATGGTAACATCAGTACGGTTCGCCAACATGTCTGCTGCATAAGCAGCCGCCATGGTGGCATTTTCCGATCCATCCATTGCAATCAAAATCTTCTTGCGGGGATTATGTATTTCTTTTATCATATTTTTTCTGTTTATTAATTTTGACTTGCCCCATTGAGCACAGAGAGCAGGCCGATCCGATACCACAAGCTGGAAACAAACCCCGCAGTTTTTACATGGAACTATATCTTCATCTTTACCTTCATATGCCTTCTCCGGCCACTTGGGATCTACAAACAAAGGGCGGGCAAGACCGATAAGATCCGCCTTTTTTTCACGAAGAATCTCTTCGGCTAACTGTGGGGCGGTAATACGACCGGTAGTAATTACAGGCACATCAACCACCTCTTTTATATTTCCGGCAAGATAAACCATATAACCTGGTCCGTGTGATTTCTCTTTGGCTTCAGGTACGGAAAAGGATTCATAGGTTCCGCCTGTTACAGAAAGATAAGCAATATGAAGTGCGGAAAGTCTTTGGGCAAAAATTTTTGCTTCCTTCAATGAAAATCCTTCTTCTATCCATTCCTCAGCAAGAAACCTGTATCCAACAGGGAAATCAGAACCAACAGAATCCATTACAGCTTGTGTAAGTTCAAGAGAAAAACGCATACGGTTCTCCAGATTACCGCCGTATTGATCTTTTCGGTTGTTTATTCTGGGAGATAAAAACTGAACAGGCAGATATCCGGTTGCGCCATGAATTTCTACCATATCAAAACCTGCTTTTTTTGCACGTAAAGCTGCCTGAGCATAGGCTGAAACTATGTACTTAATATCATCTTCAGTCATTTTCTTTGGTCTTTTAGGGTGTTGTTGTATGGCTTCCGACAACACAGCCAACTGCTGCTGAAAATCAAGTGATTTAAGAGCTGTTTTATACAGTCCTCCTAAATTTAAATCGCTCAGGAAAAAAGAGGAGGGAGAAAATGTCTTTTTTCCCTGTGCAAAATGTCCTCCATGATTAATCTGGAGTACTGTCGCTACATCCTCTTTTTTAATAGTATCAGCAAGCCTGGAAAGACCCGGCAGGAATCTGTCATCATCAACCCTGATAGAATATTTTGATACGGATCCGCTTTCATCAACAATGGCATTTGCAACTACAATCATACCCACCCCGCCCTCTGCAACTTCCTTGTAATGCTCCAGTGTCAACGAGCTGACAGTTCCGTCTTTGTGGGCGGAAGCAGTAAAAAGAGGTGCCATGGTAATTCTGTTTTTAAGACTAACTGAATTAATTTTATACGGCTCAAAAAGATGTGGGAATCTGTGCATTGTTATATTCCTTAATCCGAAAGCTACTCAGGTTGTCTGGTTCACGGTTCACGGTTCACGGTTGGTTACTTTGTGCTTTTCATATTTTTTGAGATAGCTGATGAATCCACGAACAGCAGCACGTGTTCGTCTGGCCTGCTCGTAAACATCTTTGAATTCGTTGAGCGAAATGCACTCTTCATCCAAAGCGACATAGAGTTCGCTATCGTTCAATCTTCATCGCTCTCTAACATTGAACCTTGAACCATTGAACCGTGAACCTAAGTAGTTACGAAAGATGTTCCTCTTTTGTCATTTTTTCAATTGCAATTTCTCGCATACGAAATTTCTGTAGCTTGCCGGTCACTGTCATGGGAAACTCTTCCACAAACCAGACATATCGCGGAACCTTGAAGTGGGCCAGACCATCCTTGCAGAAGTCCTGGATTTCCCGGTCGGTAGCAGTCTCACCGGTACGAAGCTTGATCCAGGCCATGACCTCCTCACCGTAGTATTCATCAGGTACGCCAAAGACTGCCACCACAGCGACCTTGGGATGACTATAGATAAACTCCTCGATCTCGCCGGGATAGATATTCTCGCCACCCCGGATGATCATCTCCTTTAATCTTCCTGTAATGCGCACATATCCGTCGGCATCCATCGTGCCCAGGTCACCGGAATAGAGCCAGCCGTTTTTATCGATGGCTTCTTCTGTGGCTCCGGAATCCCCATAATAGCCTTTCATAATATGGTAGCCTCGAAAACAGATTTCTCCGGTTTGTCCAATGGGCAGAGTTGCACCAGTATCAACATCAACTACCTTCACTTCCTGATGAGGAAGGTTTTTACCCACGGTCATAATACGGCGCTCCATACTATCATCTCGCAATGTCAGGTGCGTCAAGGGAGATGCCTCGGTCTCGCCATAGCCAATGAGGATTTCCCGGCAATGCATCTCTTGCATCACCCGCTTCATAAGGACCGGCGAGCAAGGCGCGCCCGCCATGATTCCTGTCCGCAAAGTGGAAGTATCAATATTATTAAACTCCGGATGCTCCAGCTCAGCAATAAACATGGTAGGCACGCCATGAACGGCAGTACATTTCTCCGCTTCTATTGCCCTCAAAACCTCTAAGGCATCAAAATACTCACAAGCAATAACAATACAGGCTCCGTGAGAAAGACAGAGCAGGTTGGACAGCACCATGCCAAAACAGTGATAAAAAGGAACTGGCACACAAAGCCTGTCTTTTTCTGTAAAGTGCATGGATAGTCCGGTAAAACAGGCATTATTGAGAATGTTGTGATGGGACAGTACTACCGCTTTAGGGTGGCCGGTAGTACCTGAGGTATATTGGATGTTAATGGGATCATCGATGTCTAAAGACGCAGTGACCCTGTCCAGTTCTTTTAAAGAAACAGATCCGGCCTGTTCAAGAATATCCGACCACGTATTGAAGCCAGGATAAAAACGACGGGTCTCCATAGGCGCAACCGGGTCATACATAACTACCTGCCTTAATAGCGGCAAATCATGATTTTTTAACTCTCCGGCCTTACCGTCTTTCAGCTCTGGAATCAGTTCCACCAGCATTGAAACATAATCACTGGTCCTGAATGAGGGTATGACAAAGAGTCCTTGAATCTCTGAACGGCGCAGGGCGTATGACAGCTCCTTCAAGCGATAGGCAGGATTAATGGTCACCAGAATAGTCCCTATGCGTGCTGTAGCCATTTGAAGAAGGAGCCATTCCAGATTATTGGTTGACCAGATGCCGATCCGATCTCCTTTGTCAAAACCAAAGGCAAGCAGCCCCCTGGCTAAGAGATCCACCGACTTCGACAGGGCGGCATAAGTAAGACGTTTTCTCTGGGGGATCGAAACCACGGCCTCCCTGTCTGGAAACCGTTTAACGACCTGGCTGAAGTACTCGGAAATACTTAGGCCGAGAAGGGGAACCGTGCCTCCGGAATGGAAGTAACTTTTTTTGTGTTCAGCCACAGCTTCTTTTATCCTCTTCTATAGACTTTCAGATAAATAATTTCACTGTGTTATCAGTCGTCGACGTATAACTAATACGCCTTCCTCCTTCTGGCCTTGTGAAATTAATTATCTGAAAGTCTA
>JAIVWD010000197.1:0-6591 GCA_049190315.1 Deltaproteobacteria bacterium
GCACCTTCGGTGCGAACATAAGTGCCTAAAGTGAGCTAAAGTATATTAAAGTGCCTAAAGTTAAGGAATGCTGCCATTTTATATATTTCTTAAAACATAAATACACGAGAGGGCAAACTCCTGTAGCTTTGGGTTATCAATTAGCACGCCGAAGGCGTACCATGACTTTAGGCATTTTAGGCACTTTAGCTCACTTTAGGCACTTTTTACTCATCTATCCTATGATACCGAATTCATTAGGCATAAAATGGAAATTCCTATACTATTAAATTATGTATTGGGTCGGGTCAATAATGCCTGCTTCTTTAAAGCCCTGCTTTCTTATAATGCAACTGTCACACTCACCGCACGCCAGGCCATCTGAAGAAGGATCATAGCAGCTATGCGTCAGAGAAAAATCAACACCAAGGTCAACTCCTTTTTTAATAATTTCCGCCTTCGTCATATGGATAAGCGGAGTTCTGATTTTTAGTTTTGTTTTGCCTTCTACGCCCGCCTTTGTTGCAAGATTTGCCATTCGCTCAAAAGCTTCTATATATTCAGGCCTGCAGTCAGGATAGCCGCTGTAGTCAATCGCATTAACTCCTATAAATATGTCGGAAGACTGAAGAACTTCTGACCATGCAAGTGCATAAGAAAGAAAGATTGTATTTCTTGCCGGAACATATGTTACCGGTATTTCATCCGCCATACTCTGCATCTTCCTATGTTTTGGCACATCCAGATTATTATCTGTAAGTGCTGAACCGCCAATTTTTTTTAGATCTATATCTATTATAAGATGTTTTTTTACATTCATGACATCTGCCACTTTCCTGGCTGCTTCTATCTCAATGGAGTGACGTTGTTTATAAAAAAAACTTAAGCTGTATATTTCAAAGCCCTCTTGTTTTGCAATGGCCATAACTGTTGTAGAATCAATTCCCCCGCTTGAAAGTACAACTGCTTTTTTTTTATCTTTCATAATATTTTTACCAAACTCATAAATCTCGATAACTTTTCGGTGTCACTGACCTCCGGCCACCGATCCCTGACCCCTGACCCCTGATCACTGCCCTTAACCCCTGATCCCTAATCCCCGGCCCCCTGGCAAGTCATACTCCCCTTTCTTTCTCCGGCCATATAATCTTGTGCAACTGAATTTGAAGTCTTACCCTAAGGTGGTCTTCAAGAATCCACTCTGCAAGTTGTGATGGATGCATTTGTTCAATCAGAGGAGAAAAAAGTATATTTCTCATGGAAAATCCGGGAGGTATTAATTTTGTCGTTTTTTTAGCAAATTCATAATCTTTGCGGCTTCCTAATACAAACTTTATCTGGTCATTCTGATTAAGTCTTTTAAGATTTTCCAAATCATTTTTATCATTCTCGCCGCTTGAAGGGCATTTTATATCAACTATCTTTATACAACGGCTATCGACCACGCTTATGTCAATACTACCGTTTGTTTCTAATAAAACCTCATATTTTTTTTCCAGAAGCCTGTCAATCAATAGAGGCGTGTCGCCCTGAAGCAGAGGTTCACCACCAGTGATTTCAATAAGCGGGCATTTATAATTATCAACTCTGGACAGGATTTCTTCGATTCTCAATTCAACCCCTTCATAATAAGCATAGGCGGTATCACAGTATGAGCATCTTAAATTGCAGCCTGTAAGTCTGACAAAAACGCAGGGGACTCCACTATATATCGATTCGCCCTGAATGCTGTAGAATATTTCGTTTACTATAAGAGACATGGTAACTACTCAGGTTGTCAGGTTCACGGTTGGTTGCCTTGAAGCTTCGACAAACTCGGCACTTGCAAGATTCAGATAATATATTATATGGTACAAATCAACGTAAACAAAATGTTAACTACTCAGGTTCACGGTTCAACGGTTCAAGGTTAAAAAGCGATGAAAAAAATATGCCTGATGAAAAATACCATCCAGGAGTATGCATGGGGATCCCATACCGCTATTGCTGATCTTGTGGGCAATAACTCTCCTTCAACAAAACCCCAGGCAGAACTGTGGATGGGTGCGCACCCAAAGGCCCCTTCTCTATTAAAATATGATGACAAGTGGCTATCTTTGCTTGAATTGATAAAACAATTCCCGGCAGATATTCTCGGGAAAGATATAGCTGCAAAATTTGACAACAAACTTCCATATCTCTTCAAAGTCCTTGCTGCATCAAAACCTCTTTCCATACAAGCTCATCCAAGCATCAAGCAGGCAAAACAAGGCTTTGAAAGAGAAAACAGGCTCGGGATACCGTTAGATTCTCCAAACAGAAACTATAAAGATGAAAACCACAAGCCCGAGTGTATTTGTGCTTTGACTCCTTTTATGGCTCTATGTGGTTTTCGCAAAATTCCAGAAATCATTTCTCTTATGGAAAAAATCTGCCTGAAAGTTTTGTACAAAGAACTTAATAATCTTAAAAGACAACCAAATTCAGAAGGCTTGAAGAGTTTTTTTCACTCTATTATAACAATAAACGGCCGGAGAAAAAAACAAATCATAGAACACGCAATTACAAATGCACAAAAACTATCCGAAGCTAATCCCGGCTTTAAATGGATGATAAATCTTTACAAAGAGTATCCCGATGATATGGGAATTTTTGCACCAATTCTTTTGAATTTAATTTCCCTTAAACCCGGCCAGGCGCTTTTTCTTCCTTCGGGAGAGCTTCACGCATATCTCGATGGCCTTGGAATAGAATTGATGGCAAATTCAGACAATGTCCTTAGAGGCGGGTTAACAAAAAAACACATCGATGTTCCGGAACTTTTAAACATACTTAACTTTGAAGAAACGGATGTTAATATTCTTTTATCGCAAAAGGATAAGGATTGTGAAGGAGTTTACCACAGTATGGCCGAGGAATTTGTTCTGTCTGTGATTTCTGATGAAAAAAACATATCATATACAAGCCCTGAAAAAAGAAGTGTTGAAATAATTCTTTGTACTGATGGAAAGGCTTGTATTACAGATATCAGTATAAATGAAAATATACTTCTGAAAAAGGGGACATCGGTTATTATCCCCTCTTCGGTTAACAAGTATAGCATCGAAGGTAAAGCCACACTTTACAAAGCCTCAGTGCCTGTTTAAAAAACTCTTGACATACAAATTTTGATAATATAAATACGAGCGGTCAAAGTAAAAAAACAATTACAACTTATAGACTTTCAGATAATTCATTTCACAAGGCTAAAAGAAAAAATCTGAGTAAGTCGTGCTAAGTTGTACGTCGTCGAAGATTTTGACTGATAACGCAGTGAATTTATTTATCTGAAAGTCTATAGGAGATTTTAGTGGTGCACAAGCATTCGGGCAATAGTTATCGGTATTTTTATTACTATTTTTTTAGCATCAGTCTGCCTGCCTGGATGCGCTGAGACAAGATAAATTTAATAAGCGCAATAAGCCGTGGGTAGACTTCAAAACCCACGGTTTTTTAGAGGCCGTGGAGAAAACTTCACGGCCTTTTTTGGTTTAAACCTAAGTTAAAAGGAGGAAAATATCATGACAATCTTAGGCAAACATATCCGTATGGAACGTATAATCAACCGGAATACAAGGAAAACCATAATTGTTCCTATGGATCACGGTATCTCTGTGGGCCCTATCGACGGTCTGCGGGATATGAAGAGTATTATACAAAAAGTGGCTGAAGGAGGCGCTAATGCCATTGTTGAACACAAAGGGCTTGTTGGTGAAGGCCATCGCGGTAAAGGTAATGACGTAGGCCTCATAATACATCTGTCCGGCTCAACAGCTCTATCACCTTATCCCAATGCCAAAACTCTTGTCTGCTCAGTAGAAGAAGCTGTCAAACTCGGTGCAGATGCTGTTTCCATACATGTAAACTTAGGTGATGCCGGTGAAAAGGAAATGCTGAATGATTTCGGCAAAGTCGCCTATGAGGCACGCACATGGGGCATGCCCCTTCTTGCGATGATCTATCCCAGGGGCGAAAAGATAAAGGACGAGTATGACGTCAAGGTCATCAAACACGCTGCCAGAGTTGGAAATGAGATGGGAGCGGATATCGTTAAGGTTTCGTACTCAGGTTCAACAGATAGTTTCAGAGAAGTTGTTGAAGGCTGTTCTATACCTGTGGTAATTGCAGGCGGAGCCAAAATGGACTCGGATCAGGAAATACTGGAAATGGTAAAAGGCTCAATTGATGCCGGAGGCTCCGGTGTTTCCATAGGTCGAAATGTTTTTCAGCATAGAGACCCAAAACTTATGGTTCAAGCTATTTCAGCCGTTGTAAATGATAAGAGCAGCGTAGAAGATGCCTTGAAAATTTTGGAATAGTTTTTTATTGGGGGGAAGATAATGCGAAAAATATGGGTAAAGGTGGATCCCTGGGATAAAAAAATGGTAACAACCGCTCTTGAAGGCGGGGCTGACGGCATAATGGTACCAAAGGGATTTACCGGTAAAGTAAAAGAACTGGGCAGAATTCAGACAATTTCAGAGGACGGCGACTTAAAGACAGGCGAAGATGTAATATTTTTTACAATTAAAAGCGGAAAAGACGAAGAAGAAATAGTAAAGCTCAGCCAGAATAAAAAAGTTATTCTTCAATGCAGTGACTGGACAATAATACCTCTGGAAAACTTAATAGCAAAAGGAGCTGAGGTTATTGCTCAGGTTAACAGTTTTGAAGATGCCCAAACCGCTTTCGGCATTCTGGAAAAAGGTGTAAATCATATCCTTTTTCATACAAAAGACCCGCTTGAATTGAAAAAGGCTCTTTCTCAACTGAGATCGCTGGAAGACAAAACTCCTCTTGAAACAGCCAGAATTGTGGAAGTAATTCCTGTCGGAATGGGTGACAGAGTCTGTATTGATACATGCACCTCAATGACTTCCGGGCAGGGAATGCTGATTGGAAACAGCAGCAGTGCATTGTTTCTGGTTCATTCGGAAAGTATTTCCAATCCATATGTGTCCCCCAGGCCTTTCAGGGTAAATGCAGGGCCGGTTCATGCATATACAAGGGTTCCCGGCGACAAAACCAAGTATCTTTCAGATCTTTCATCAGGAGATCAGGTAATAATCGTCGATTTCAAGGGCAACACGACAGTTGGAATTGTGGGTCGCCTGAAAATTGAGAAACGACCATTAATGCTGGTTAAGGCGGTTGTTGGTGACAAGCAGATATCTACTATTCTTCAGAATGCGGAAACAATTCGCTTGACTGATCCTGAAGGAAAAGCAGTATCAGTTGTAGCCCTGAAACCAGGAGATGAAGTTCTTGTGGCGATCGAGGAAGGCGGCAGGCATTTCGGACATAAAATTGAAGAAACAATTACGGAAAAGTAATATTATGGCAAATTCCGAAAATACTAAAAACGATGATTCAACTCCAAAAATTGATACACTGCGGAAATCCATAGATGATATTGACGACAATATTCTTGATCTTATCAACAGAAGGCTTCTGCTTGCAAAGAACATTGGACAAATCAAGGGACTGAACAATGAGCCGATTTTAGACAGCTCACGTGAAACAACAATTATCAAGAGGCTTTCAAGTATCAACAAAGGTCCCCTGATTAATAGTACACTCAGTCATATATTCACCGAGATATTTGCGTCGGCCCGTGAAATTCAAAAGCCGCAGCTTGTAACATATCTTGGGCCTGAAGCCACATTCACCCATATTGCCGCTATTAAGCATTTCGGACGCAGTGTGTCATTTGTTCCACAGCCGAGTATCCGGGACATATTTTCCGAAGTTGAAAAAGGTGCATGCAATTACGGTGTTACACCTGTTGAAAACTCCATAGAAGGGGCTGTCAATTATACCCTGGACCTCTTCTTTGAATCCAATCTAAAAATATGTGCTGAATTATATCTTAATATATCTTTGGATCTTTTATCAAAATCAGGGAACCTGGATGATATCAAGGTAATATATTCACACCCTCAACCAATCGGGCAGTGTCGAGGATGGCTCAGAAAAAATTTACCTGAAATTGTGCCGGAAGAATGTAGCAGCACGGCTTATGCAGCCCAAAAAGCCGCTGAAAATTCGGAAGCAGCCGCAATTGCAAGTAGTGAAGCCGCAAGATTGTATAATTTGCAAATAGTTGCATCTAAAATTGAGGATTTTTCAAGAAATATAACCAGGTTTCTGGTAATTGGGCGAGATGAAATCCACATGACAGGAAACGATAAAACATCAATCATGTTCGCAACTTCTCACGTTCCAGGAGCTCTCTACAGAGTCCTGGAGCCAATTGCAAAATCTGGAATAAACATGCTTAAGCTTGAGTCGAGGCCGACCAAACACGAAAACTGGAGCTACTTTTTCTTTGTTGATTTAGAGGGACATATCGAAGATCCAAAAGTTCAGGATACAGTATCAAAAATGAAAAATCTCTGCCAGTACCTTAAACTGCTTGGTTCATATCCAACGTTTCAGGATTAATACAAGAAAGGTAACTTCTCAATAAATCCGGGCAAATTACATGATACAAGACTCGCCCACTGATAATAAAATGTAAGAATATCTGAAACTCGCATCTAAGTGAGCCTAAAGAAAAAACAGTGGCCAATCCTTTTAATACGTATTGGTTAA
>JAIVWD010000198.1:0-6584 GCA_049190315.1 Deltaproteobacteria bacterium
ATAGATGCCACCGCTCATAAACAATTATACCGTGATAATGCCAGAAAAAAAATCAAGCGTTTTGCGGAGGTAATGATAAAATGCCCTCTTTCAGTATGTATAGAACGGGAATCTAAACGCAAAAATGGTCATATTGTTTCGCAAATGTACCTTCGGGCTTTGGAAAGAAAGCAAAAGGGCTCAAAGTTTGAAGATTTGGGCAAGGTGATAGGAGTTGATATTCCATACGAAGAAAACCCTCTTGCAGAAGTAATTATTGACAACAGCAAAAATACAGCTCAAAAAAACGCCTTAACCGTAAAAAATGCCCTGTTAAAATATCTGTAACAGTTTACGGTTCACGGTTCACGGTTTCAAAACATAAAACTGTAAACTGTAAACCGACAACCGTGAACTGCTACTATTAAATAAATTTTTTAAGGAGTAAAAAATGCCTATATATGAATTTAAGTGTCTAAAATGTCAGGCCTATTTTGAGATGCTTATTATGAATAAAGACGAAGATGTTGAACTTAAATGTCCCGAATGTAAATCAGAGGATTTTGAACGAATCATCAGCTCTACTAATTTTGCAATGGGAGACAGCTCTGATTCCAGCAATAAACCCAGCGCTACAACAAGGACTTGCTCGAGCGGCTCATGTACTACTTATGAACTACCCGGCCACTCCAGATAAGTCACAAACATGATTATCTTCTTCATACAAAAGCATTTTTCCTTTTACCTAAGTTGAGCGATTTTTTGCGAAGAAGTGTGCCAAGATCTTGATGCAGCAAGGTTTGCGAAAAGCATGGGCATATCAATGGATATGTCGAGACTTTTCGCGAGTCCGCATGCGCAAGAGATTGGTGCATGTCGAGTAAAAAATCGTTCAATTTAGGTTTTAAAAAGCCTTATAGACAACCACTTAAACCGGTATTATTGTTGAAAATAAGGAATTAACATGAAGCAAGTTCACAGCCACGAAAAGGAACAGTTTAAAAAACTTTTTAAGCAAGAAAATATTTCTGATTTTGAAGATAGGTTCAAGGTGCTTGAAGTCTTTCTGTTAAGCGAACATCACCTTACCGTGAATGAAATAATTCAGCTTCTTAAAGAAAACGGATATGAATTTGACCCCGACTTTGTCAGGGAAACGCTTAAACTTATATGCCGCTTCGGTTTTGCCCAGAAAATCAGATTTAATAGCGGACCTGTACAGTATGAGCACAGGCATCTCTGCCAGCATCACGATCATATGATCTGTACAAAATGCAAAAAAATTATTGAGTTCCAAAACGAAAAGATTGAAAATTTACAAACACAAGTGTCCCGTGCTTATGGTTTCCACATGCTCCAGCATAAGCTGGAAATCTATGGTATTTGTTCGGAATGCCTTAAAAGCCATTTAAAACTTATGCCCCTTGTAATGGCAAAACAGGGTGAACTACTCATAATCAAAGATTTTACCGGAGGATCAACTGCACGCATGCGTTTATTAAGCATGGGGCTGAGAATTGGAGACGAGATTGATGTCATTACCAACAGCGGACATGGACAAATGGTTATAGCTTTAGATTGCAACCGTTACGCCATCGGACACGGACTGGCGCAGAAAATAATTGTTCAGACGATTAGATAGAGCCCGAACGAAAACTCAAAACACCTGAAATCATAGTCAGTTGGATGCTATTCTCAAATCGAATGTTTTTAGCTATTAGCTTTTAGCAATTAGCCTTTAGCTTAAAAAATCAAATAGAGAACACATTCAGCTAAGAGCTAATGGCTAACAGCTAATAGCTTTTTTACAAATAAGCTGAAACTATTGCCGGCATTAAAAAAAATACTTTTCGGACAGGCACTAATTATGGGGTTTTTATAATGTTGTTAAGCGAAATGAAAGAGGGGCAAACTGGAATAATTGTCCATGTAGGAGGTAATAATGGAGCCTTGCGCAGAAGGGTGCTTGAAATGGGACTAACCAAGGGGACAGAAATTTACGTAGAAAAATATGCGCCTTTGAAAGATCCGCTTGAACTGATTATAAAGGGGTATCATATATCCCTTCGGGTTGAAGAGGCTGCAAATATAACCGTTGATGGATTGATGATTGATGATTGTCGATTTGTGGAATCGCTCCTGCCCGCCATCGCGAGCCGTACTCAATGCTCTTCGTCCTTTTGTTGGCTCGCTCAGGCGAGGCGGGCGGGTCGCTCTGTCTTTTTGTTATAAAATTAATAGAATACCTTCAATCATCAATCGACAATTTTTTGTTTTGTAAGCATTAATTGATCTTAACATAGGATAGTGGCCGAAGTTAGAACCATGCACAAAAAGAGTATTACAATAGCCCTTGCAGGAAACCCAAATTCAGGCAAAACAACAATATTCAATAACATTACCGGAACAAGACAAAAGGTAGGGAACTGGCCGGGTGTTACGGTTGAAAAGAAAGAAGGTTCTGTAAGTAAATTCGGGCATGATCTTAAAATTATCGATCTTCCCGGAACTTACAGTTTAACCCCTTTTTCCATAGAAGAAATTGTTGCACGGGATTTTGTTATTGAAGAGTCCCCGGATGTTGTTATCGATATAATTGACGCATCCAACCTTGAGCGCAGCCTTTACCTCGCTACGCAGTTAAGAGAACTTGACTGCAAGGTCTTATTTGCTCTGAATATGGCCGACGTTGCAACTTCGCGAGGAACCAAAATTGATGCCGATAAGCTGTCTGAGCTTTTAGATGTCCCGGTAGTCTTCACAATAGGAAACAAAAATACAGGCATTGACAGCTTGCTGAAAGCGGCCATAAAATTGGCCGAGTCAAAATCAAAGATCTCCCAAAAACGCAAGGTTAAATACAGCAACGATATTGAAAACTCCATCTCAAAACTTCAAAGCTTCATCAAAGAACGCATAGAACAAAATCTTCCTTATAATATAAGATGGACGGCTATAAAGCTTCTCGAAAATGACAAAATCGTTAGAGAACACGTTCGTCAAAAAACCGGAAATAAAAGCCTGGAAATTTTTCGGGAAGTCGAGACACATCGCAAGCATCTTTTGGACCGTTTTGATGATGATCCTGAAATAGTAATGACAGATGAGCGATATGGATTTATCGCCGGAATCATAAAGGAGGTTGTAACAAAATCAACAAAACGGCGCATAGACACTTCAAGGAACGTTGACCTCGTCCTTACGAACAGATTTGTCGGGTTCCCTATCTTTATACTCTTTATATGGATTATGTTCCAGACGACTTTTGCTGTTGGATCCTATCCAATGGAATGGTTAGACAGCGGAGTCAACTGGTTGTCAGCAATATTAGAACTCTCTCTTCCTGATAGTCTTTTTAAAGAGCTTCTCTTAAACGGAATAATAGCAGGTGTTGGAAGCGTTATAATTTTTCTTCCAAATATTCTGATACTTTTCTTATTTATCGCAATTTTTGAAGATACAGGCTATATGGCAAGAGCGGCTTTTCTAATGGATAAGATAATGCATCTTATAGGGCTGCACGGCAAATCCTTTATCCCCATGCTCATGGGCTTTGGCTGTAGTGTCCCGGCAATCATGGCAACCCGCACTCTTGAGAGCAATAAAGACAGAATCCTTACAATACTGATAACTCCCTTTATGTCTTGTTCAGCCAAACTGCCAATATATATTCTGCTTGCCGGCACCTTTTTCAGCGCCAGAGCAGGAACTGTAATATTTTCAATCTATATTGCCGGCATTATTCTCTCAATTATAACCGGACGCTTATTCCGTTCTACACTTTTCAAAGGCGCTGACGCTCCATTTGTGATGGAGCTGCCTCCATACAGGGTTCCAATGATAAAAAGCCTTATTATCCATATGTGGGACAGGAGCAAGATGTTCCTGAAAAAAATGGGGGGTATTATTCTTGTTGGCTCGGTTATTGTGTGGATGCTCACAGCTTTTCCACGCAATATAAACTATTCAATGGATTATAATGAAGAAATAAATAAGATCAATGCGTCTTTTACGGAAAAACAAAAAAAAGCCGCAATTACAAAACTTAAACTGGCTGAACAAGCCGAAAAAGCTGAAAAATCTTTCATGGGCCGTATTGGAAAAACCATAGCCCCTGTATTTGCTCCCATTGGTATAGACTGGCGTGGCAGCGTGGCGCTTCTTACCGGTTTTGTTGCAAAAGAAATCGTAGTAAGCACGTTCGGAATACTCTATGCTACCGAAGAAACAGATGAGCCGGATGCTCTCAAGAACGCACTTTTATCTTCTGAAATGACGTCTCTTTCCGCACTTTCATTAATGATTTTTGTATTGTTATATCTTCCTTGTGTCGCAACAATAGCAGCAATACGCAGGGAAACCGGTTCCCTGAAATGGACTTTGTTCAGCATAGTTTACAGCACTTCTATAGCCTGGGCGGCAGCCTTTTGTGTCTATCAGGGTGGAAAGATTTTAGGTTTAACCTAAGGGGTTGATGGAAAAAATATTTGCCATAGGGGACATACATGGATGTTTTGATAAGCTGTGTGCGCTTATGGATAAAATTAAGATAGATCGCAATAATGATATCCTGTTATTCTTGGGAGATTATATTGACAGGGGTCACAGTTCTTTTGATGTTGTTGAATATCTGATTGATTTAAAAAAGCATTTTCAAAAAATTGTATTTTTAAAAGGGAACCACGAGGAGATGCTGGAAAAATATCTTTCAGGAAAAGACAGGCTTAGATATCTGATAAATGGAGGGCAGCCGACTCTGGAAAGCTACATAAAAAGAAGCCGGACGACTGGTTCCCCTCCGATACCTCAAGAACACCTTGATTTTTTTGAATCACTCTCACTTTATTATGAAAGTGATAATTATATATTCGTGCATGCCGGTCTTAGAGAAAATATCCCGCTCGAAATGCAGGATCCTGCGGATTTTCTCTGGATACGTGAAGATTTCGTACACTCGGATTTTGATTTTGGGAAAATAGTTGTTTTTGGGCATACACCCTATAAGGAACCATTGGTAGAGCCCAACAAAATAGGAATTGATACCGGCGCGGTTTACGGCAACAAACTAACCTGTGTTGAATTGCCTGCACTTTTGTTTTATAGTGCATGATAGAAACTGTTCAGGTTAATAGACTGAAGGTAGAAGGCTTTTAGGGAAAAGACTCCCAGAAGCCAATATGTTATTAAAGCGGCCAGAAATTTTGTCCTAAACATTGAAAATAACATTCAGGAATCATCTGTTTCCTTCAGCCTTCAGCCTAAACGCCTGAGTAGTTGCCATGCTTCAATCATTAAAAAAACCGTGAGCTGTTACTGTATAATTGAAAGGAGGATTGACATGTCACACAAGATGCTGAAAAATATTAAATGGCTTGGACATTCCGGATTCGCAATAAATGCGCATGACAAAATAATTCTCATTGATCCATTTCAGATAAAGGAAGTCATGCCCGCAGATATAATCCTGATTACTCATTCTCACTATGATCATTGTTCAATTGAAGATATTGATAAAACAATAAAACCAGACACTGTAATCGTTACTGAAGCTGAATCAGCCAAAAAACTTTCAGGCGATGTCAGAGTTGTAAAACCAGGAGACAAAATAAATGTCTCTGGAATCGATATCGAAGCGGTCGAAGCTTACAATACCAACAAGGCTTTTCATCCAAAAACCAATGGATGGTTAGGCTTCATTATAACTATTGATGGAATCCGGATTTATCATGCCGGAGATACAGACCTTATCCCTGAAATGGACAAATTTGCAGTTGATATTGCCTTGCTGCCGGTTTCAGGCACTTATGTGATGACCGCTGAAGAAGCTGTTGAGGCAGTAAAACGCCTGAAGCCTGAGATTGCAATCCCCATGCATTTTGATTCAATTGTTGGATCAAAAGAAGATGCAGTTAAATTTAAAAAGGACCTCGAAGGAATATGCGAAGTAAAACTTATGTCCTGATAAAAGCTTGTTCTATTGCTTCTGTTTCAATAGTTCTGTTAATTATTTTCAGCAGTATTGCCCTGGCTGAACGCCTGACTGCTACATCTTCTATAGTCAACATACGCTCCGGCCCCGGTACAAAGTATGACATCCTGTGGAAGATTGGAAAATATCATCCGATTCTTGTTCTGAAAAAGTCCGGTAACTGGTATCGTTTTCGTGATTTCGAGGGAGATAAGGGGTGGATTCACAAGTCTCTTGTCCGCAAGATACCGTCAGTTATTACAAATAAAGAAAAATGTAACGTCCGATCAGGCCCAGGCACAAAATATAAAATTTTATTTGCAACTGAAAAAGGAGTTCCATTTAAAACCTTAAAGCGCAAAGGCAACTGGATTCATGTTCAGCATGCTGATGGAGACAAGGGGTGGATTCATAAGTCTTTGGTATGGTAATTTAATAGTATAGGAATTTCCATTTTTTGTCCAATAAATTCGGCAACATAGGACGTATGAGTAAAAAGTGCCTAAAGTGAGCTAAAGTGCCTAAAATGCCTAAAGTTATGGTACGCCTTTGGCGTGCTATATATTTTCAGTGCTTGATTATAACTTCAGCCGGAAATAAAGTGAGCAAGATTGTATGGTAAAAAAATTAAAATTGG
>JAIVWD010000199.1:0-6578 GCA_049190315.1 Deltaproteobacteria bacterium
ATCTGCTTAAAAATTACTCTAAAACGAAACGGCGGACGGAACGCCCACGATATGGTTGACAGCAGAAGGAGCATAATTCTGCCGCATTCTTCAACAAAAAATACAAGCGGTCTCCCTGCAAATTCAAGAAATCGTATCATGGGCGTAACTACTCAGGTTGTTAGGTTCACGGTTCACGGTTCACGGTTTTTTTAATGAATTTTGGCAACCGTTCAGGGTTACCTTTTTTTCGTTAACCTTCACCAACCCTGAACCGTTATAAATAGATTGTTGCAAACATAAGAAAAGTGGCTTTTAAAGTCAAGGTAAAGCTTTATTTTCATTGAGTGAACATTATGAACCAATCAACTTTTTAACCCGTGAACCGTGAACCATTTAACCTGACTCCCAAAATAGAAACCAAGCTTTTTGTCAAAAATATTGCTCCATAACTAACCATTATTAACGAAGTCTATACTATATATAGTTGTTGAATAATTATAAGCACAATATAACGTAATTATATATAATTAATTTGACTTAACAATAATGTTATGTAATTAATCCACAGTTCTGGAAAAATATTTAACTTTTTAGCTTTATCAGAAAATTACAAGCTCATTTTATGTAACATTAACCGGTTGCGGACATATTTTTAACAAGCTAAAGCGTTACAACTTATTAACAATGCATGACGAAAAGTAAGGTTTTTTATGAGCGGCAACTCTTTAAAAAAAATTAGAGAATCTCTTATGATGAGCAAGTCCGAACTTGCAAGAGAAGCAAAAGTCTCTCCGATCACTATTGCTCGAATAGAAAAAAACATGCCGTGCCGCATGGAAACTAAAAGAAAGATTCTTTTGGCCCTGGGATTTAAACTTTCGGATAAAAACAAGATATTTGGCGATTAAGGGTTTATCAAATGATATTTGGAAAAGCTCCCAGCTTAGTCGGCCTTGATATTGGCTCCAGCGCTTTAAAGGCCGGAGAAATTACGGCAACAAAAAAGGGGTTTGCCCTGAAGAATTTCGGAATGATAAGTATTGCCCCGGGAGCAATTGAAGAAGGCAATATAAATGACCCGGAAAATGTTGCCGACTCAATTCGTCAACTATTTAAGGCTAATAACATAAAAGAAAAAAATGTTGCCGTATCAATCGGAGGTTATTCGGTTATTGTCAAAAAAATAGACGTGCAAACCGCAACCGAAGAACAACTCCAGGAAACCATTCATCTGGAAGCAGAACAATATATCCCTTTTGACATCAGCGAGGTTAATATAGATTATCAAATCCTGGGAGAAACGGAAACCGGCTCAGATCAAATGAGCGTTATCCTGGTTGCAGCCAAAAAGGAAATGATTGGTGAATATATTAATCTTGTTCAAATGGCCGGACTTAACCCATGTATAATCGATGTTGATGCCTTTGCCCTGCAAAATATTTTCGAAGCTAATTATGACTTAACTGATGAAAATGTAGTGCTGATAGATATAGGAGCAAACAAAACATCTTTGAACATACTGAAAAGCCATTCTTCTGTATTCATGAGAGATGTTTCCATGGGATGCAGCCAGATAAATCAAAAGATAATCTCTCTTATAGACTGTTCTTATGCAGAAGCCGAACAGCTTAAGCTCAGCAAACAGGCGGACAAAATATCTCCTGATGATTTAAAACAACTTATTTCATCTGTAGTTTCTGACTGGAGTATCGAAATAAAACGCGCTCTTGACTTTTATTATTCGGCAAACCCCGATGAGCAGATAAAAAGTATTATGCTCAGCGGCGGTGGCGCCCAGATTAAGGAATTCCGTCAACTTCTGGCAACTGAAACATCATCTAATGTAGAAACTATTAATCCTTTCAAAAAGTTACATATAGCTGAGCATTTTGATCCTTCATACCTTGAGCAAATAGCTACTCAAGCATCTATATGCATGGGACTCGCCTTAAGAAGAGTTGATGACAAATGATAAAAGTTAATCTACTACCTTATAGAGCTGCACGCAAAAAAGAGAACATACGTCTCCAGGTCTCGACATTTTTTCTCTCGATTATATTTGTCACTCTTTCCATGTATTATTATAATATATCGTTGAACAACAAGATTAACGCCTATACTGTTAAAATAGAAAATATTAAAAAAGAACTATCCAAATACAACAAAATAATTAAAGAAATAACGGATATCAAAAAAAGGCTGGGCATCCTCAATAAAAAAACGGGTGTAATAAAAAATCTTGAGCTTAATCGCAAAGAGCCTGTCCGTCTTCTTGACACAATGACATTTATGGTAATTCCAAAGCGGCTGTGGTTTACTAATCTTGAGGCAAAAGAAAAAGTAGTCACAATTAAAGGGTTTGCCCTTGATAATAAAACAGTGGCTGATTTTATGACTCGCCTGGAAGGCTCAAAACTTTTTTCCAGCGTAAATTTAAGGAACCTGAAACAAGAAACATATAATAAGTACACAAATCTTAAAGGATTTGTAATTTCATGTAATAAAATACCTGGTGATAAAGTTGCTACCCATAAGGCAAAAAAATAATGAAGAAATTCGACATTTCTTTAAAACCTATTGAACCCTTATTTGAAAAAGCTGGAAACATATCAAAAGTTCACAGAATCCTGATATGTGTTGCAACTTTCATTGTAATTACAGGGATGTTTGTTTATTTTTTATATCTTCCAAAATTTGAAAAGCTTGACAAATTAAGTTCAGATTACAAGAATCTTGAAAACAAGCTTGTTTCTACCAAAAAAAAGGCTGCGCAGCTTAACAAATATAGAGAAAAAATGAAAATAGCCGAAGCTCAATACAAAATCGCCATGAAAGCGTTGCCCGACAAAAAAGAAATTCCTTCTTTACTAACCAATATTACCGAATCCGGCAAGGATGCCGGCCTGGAATTTCTTTTATTTCAGCCTAAACCGGAAATTAATAAAGATTTTTATGCTGAAATTCCTGTTTCAATTAAAGTTGCCGGTAATTACCACAATGTTGGACTCTTCTTTGATAAAGTTTCAAGATTATCCAGAATAGTAAATATAAAAGATATTGTGATGGCAACAACCCGGGAGGGGAAGGGGCTTAACACCTCCTGTACGGCTGTAACTTACAGGTTTGTCGAGACTGAAAAAAAGAAATAAAGACGGGGGTCAGGGGCCGGGGGTCGGGGTTAACAATCGATGCTTAGATATATTATAAAAATATTAAATGTGATCTGCATAACAAGCCTCTTCTTGTATTATGGCTGCAATGATCAACCAGAAAAGCCCAAAAAAGCAACGGTTATCAGTAAAAAAATTGTGATGCCAAAAAAGGAAAAGCAGCCGATTAAGAAAGACCAAAAAATTGAAACCTCAAAGCCTGAAATAAAAAAACAAGCCTTAAAAGCAAAAACCAGCAAAACAGATGCGGTTCCTGATCAAAAGCCCAATCAAAAACCGGACCAAAAACCGGACCAAAAGCTTGAATTATCAGAAACAACTGTCACTTATAAGGTTGAGGGGAAAATAGATCCATTTGCCTCAATTTTCAGAGTTAAATCTTCCGCCTTTGCTGATCAAAATGATAGAAAAAAGAAAAAACGCATTCCGCTTACCCCTATTGAAAAGGTTGACTTGAGTCAGTTAAAGCTTGTGGGGATAATCTTCGCGCCGGGCGGAAACAAGGCGCTTGTAGAAGACGCATCCGGCAAGGGGTTTGTAATAAAAAAAGGCACCAGCATAGGCATTAATTCGGGCAGGGTAATAAAAATATTAAAGGGCCGCGTAGTTGTAGAAGAAGAAGCCGAAAGCATATTAGGCAAAACAAGTCTTGTTAAAAGAGAACTTAAACTTCAGAAGCCTCCTGGAGAAGAATAATATGAATTACGGAAATTATAAGTCGTCAAAAATCAGGGCCGCAGCCATTTTCCTGGTAATTTTAATAGCTGTATTTACAGGATGTGCTCAAAATATGGCTGCAAAAAAAGATATGGAAATTTCCCCTGAACCAAAGCTTATAACTGAAATAAGCACCTCCGAGGATCCGGAATCATTTAATGTGTTGGTTAAGGGGAATCGTGTGTTGACTTACATGTCTGTTAAACAACTCTTTCCCCTGGCTGTACTGCTTTACTTTCCTGAAACAGCTCTTGATAATATCAAAAAAAATATTTCGCCGGAAAGCGAAATTGTTGGCTCAATAACAGCTTCCGAGTTAAATGAAAAAGGTCATAAATCAAAGATCGAAATATTACTAAAAAAAGATGTGCCCTATAAAGCAGCTAATGAAGAAACCGGTCTTAAAATATCATTTTCCAGACCATCTAAAGCATTATCTTCCCCAACCTTATCTTCACCAACCTTACCTTCCTCTGGGCCGGTAGAAAAACCAGTAGAAAAAAAGGAAGAAAAAACCAAAAAGCCTGCATGGGTTAATCGTATTGATTTTTCCGGCGAAGAGGCCGGAAAATCGACCATCATTATTGGAACAACGAGACCTGTTGAATACCGAATAAAAAAAGCTTCACCCCAATTGTTACAACTAAAACTGCTGAATACCAGACTGCCGGATTACCGTAAGTTCCCGCTGATTACTACCCGTTTTGAAAGCGCAGTAGATAGAATTATCCCTGTTCAGACACCTGCCATGAAAAATACTTCCATGCTCACAATCGAGCTGCGGGAGTCCGTGCCTTATTTTATTGAACAAAATGAGGATCTGTTATTGGTCCATTTCGAAGCATCATCAATATCGCCCAGGCCATTAGAAGATGCTAAACTTCCTGCATGGAAAGAAGTTATGGCCCAGCCTGTGACTAAAGAAGAAATTGAGACAGAAGTTGATGTTGATGAAGAAACGCCTGTGGGTCTAATTGCTGAAAAATATACGGGCGAAAAGATAGCCCTGGACTTTTATGAAACCGACATTAAAAATGTTTTTCGAATATTAAAAGAAGTAAGTGGAAAGAACTTTGCAATTGACAAGGATGTTACCGGCAAAGTGACCCTGTCTTTAGATAAACCCGTACCATGGGATCAGGTGCTCGATCTGGTCCTTAAAATGAATCAGCTCAGCAAGGTTTTTGAGGGAGATATAATAAGGATCGCTACCTCAAAAACGCTTAAAAAAGAAGAAGTGCAATATAAAGACCTGTTAAAAGCAAAAGAAGAGAAGAAAGCCCTGGAACCTCTTATTACAGAATATATTTCCATTAACTACGCCAATGCGCAAGAAGACATACTGCCGAAAATTGAATCAATATTAACGGAAAATCGAGGAAGCGCCAGCGCTGATCAGCGCACCAACACTATAATTATGACAGATATCCCTGAAAAGATAAAAAAGGCCAGGGAAATAGTAACTAATCTCGACAAGGTAACGCCTCAGGTAATTATCGAGGCAAGGATAGTGGAAGCGTCTGTCAATTTTTCTCGTGAGCTCGGTATTCAGTGGGGAGGAACTACCTCACATGAGTCTTCAAGCTTGGGGGGCCAGTACGGATTTTCCGGTGCTGCGGGAGGTGACAACTATGCGGTAAATTTGCCTGTGACTGCAACAAGTGGGATCGGATTTACCTTTGAAAGACTCTCCGGCCTGACAACCCTGACGCTCAATGCAAAGCTTCTGGCAATGGAGACTCAGGGAAAGGGTAAAATTGTCTCCACTCCCAAGATCGTCACCCTTGATAACAAGACCGCCACAATCCAGCAGGGCGATAAAGTACCATATCCCGAAAGGACTGCAGAAGGCACTATATCGGTTGCATATGCAGAGGCGACCTTAAAGCTTGAGGTAACTCCCCATATAACCGCGGACAACAGAATAAATCTGGTAATTGATGTCCAAAAGGACGAACCTGACTGGAGTCAAACGGTCCAGGAAGCACCGGCCATTACGACCAAAAGTGCTCATACCGAGCTTCTGGTCAATGATGGAGAAACAGTGGTCATCGGCGGCATTATCAAAGAGACTCAGTCATGGTCTGAATCAAAGGTGCCGTTTTTTGGCGACATCCCTATACTGGGCTGGCTTTTCAAATCAAAAAAGCGAGCGAACGATAAGTCAGAGTTGTTGATTTTTATCACGCCAAGGATAGTTCAGCTCGAACAACGAGGTTTGGAGAACTGATTTAATTTTCACCACGACTTGCTTGTTTTTCCCACTTCTTTTTTGGCCTCACCCGCAAGAAAGCTCTCGGGTGCGAGATCAATGACCTTATTATAAGCACTAACTGCCTTTTTATATTCGCCTGACAAACTGTATGCCTTTGCCAGATAAAAATATGATTCAGCAGAACGCGGATAATTTTTCACTGCTTTTTCAAGAATCGCCTCAGCATTCGCTGCCCTTCCCATCGCTATATAAGTTCGGCCAAGACCCCGCAGGGCGATAATAAAATCTGGCTCCAGCTTAAGGGCGTCGCTATAATATTTTTCTGCAACCTCATATTCCTGCTTATTGTAATATGCCCACCCCAGGTTTGTAAGGGGAAAGTGGGGTGTAGCATATAAGATATCATCAACAATCTCCTTAAAACAGGCAATCGCCACATCCCATTCTTTTTTGGCAAGATAGGCGGTTCCCAGATTATTTTTAGCCGGCACATA
>JAIVWD010000200.1:0-6577 GCA_049190315.1 Deltaproteobacteria bacterium
ATTGAAAGTAGCATCCCCTGAGCTGACCATTAAAGAAGAAAATGAAATAAAAAACTTAAAAATTAAAAAACAACAGCTTGAAAATCAATTAAAGAAATTAAAGGAGGAAAACCCAGCCAGCTCAAATTACACAGACATTAAAGCAAATCTAAAAAGAGAATTACAAGATACAAATAAGAAAATTTCGTCTTTTAAAAAGAAAACTAATAGAGGTTCTTCTCTCGATTCAGAACTGACCCTTGTGCTTGAAGATGATTACTCGCTGTCCGGCTGGATTCCTAATCCTTATTTTATTGGCTTTAATAAACAAAACCTTTTGATTGAAAAAGATAAAGTTCTAATGGTAAGCAGGCTGGATGGCCCGTCTGACAAAATTGTTAAAAGAATTATTGATGACAGCCTAAAAGCTGAAGCGGATGGTTTAAAAGGCGTAGCATATTTTGATGCAAGATGGCCGGATCCTGGTGATAAAAAGGTTTCCGGCTATGGTTTTTATGATAAGTCAATACATCGTGCAGCAGATATTTTAAAAAAGAACAAAATTATGCCGGTTGTTAAAAATGATACCAATGAACTTTTTAAGCAAGGTGAATGTCCTGATGCTGCAATATATTGCGGCTGGTACAGGCTTTCCAATTATGTAGATGCTTTTGTATGGCAGCCAGGATCCATAGGATATCACATAGCTAGCGGTGAGTGTACTACCCTAAAAAGACAAAATAGTCGTGTCTGGTGCAAGATGATGATTGAAAAAGGAATAGCTGCCACTGCAGGGCCGGTTAGTGAACCATATGTCCAGGCATTTCCTGTGCCGGAGATATTTTTTGGATTCCTTTCACAAGGGAATTTAACTCTTGCTGAATGCTATATTATCAGCATTCCATATCTGTCATGGAAGATGGTTCTTATTGGAGATCCTCTTTACAGGCCGTTTAAAAATAAGAGATAAATAGATATGTATCTTTCATACTACAACTTAAATGAAAAACCTTTTCAAATCAGCACAGACCCAAAATTTCTATGGTTAGGTGAAAAGCACAAAGAGGCTTTAGCAATTCTAACATATGGAATACTTGATAATAAAGGGTTCCTTCTTCTAACCGGCGATGTGGGCACAGGTAAAACTACAATCATAAATACGCTGTTAAATAACCTGGACGATGATGTAATCGCAGCACATGTCCCTAATCCCGATTTGGAACATCTTGACTTTTTTAACTTTATTGCAAATGTGTTTTCAATAGATAAAAAATTCAGCACCAAAGGTGAGTTTCTTATTCATCTAAGCAAATTCTTGCATGATGCTTATTCAAAGAATAAAAAAGTATTACTTATAATTGATGAGGCTCAGAGATTAAAACCTGAGCTTCTCGAAGAAATACGACTTCTGTCGAACATAGAAAGACAGGATACAAAACTTTTAAATATTTTTTTTGTAGGTCAGGAAGAATTTAACAAAATATTAATAGAACCGGAGAACAGAGCCTTAAGGCAGAGGATTACGATAAACTATTACATCGAGCCGTTGACTGAAAATGAAACAAAAGAATACATAAAGCACCGCTTAAATATTGCCGGTTCTAAAAGAAATATTTTCGGCTCAAGTGCAATTGGAGAGATCTTTTCTTTGTCTAAGGGCTTCCCGAGATTAATAAATATAATATGTGATTTGGCCTTGTTAACCGGATATGTTAAAGAGCAGAAAACAATAAATGAACTTATTATAAAGGAATGCGCTAAAGAGCTTCAAATTCCTACTGAAAAAGCTCCTCTCCCAAATGAGAGCCATGTCGCTGAAAGTGATCCAAATCAGGAACTTGCCCCAATAGAGAGCCAAATCGCTGAAAACGAGTCAAATAAGGAGGTTAAAAGAGGTGGGCTAAAGCCTGCTGTCAAGGTGCTTGGATGTTTTTTTCTACTAGTTAGTCTCCTTATTCTAACATGGTGGTATATTAATTATCCTGCAGAGTTCAAAACAAAACTTTCTAATATAAATACATATACGACGCAAATCATTGGTAATATCAAGTCAAAATTAGAACAATTGCTTCAATCCAGTTCAACAACTATTAATTCCAAGCCTGTTGTGCAAAAGTATTCCATAAATCAAATTGATTCAGGACAAAATAAACAAGTTCAAATTTCTGAAGAGCAAGATGAATTATTAGAGGATAAAAATATTTCAAATGAAAACCTGTCAGATAATAATGGAGATCACCTTGATAAATCAGGTATTGTACCCAAACAAATTCCAGATAAAAAGATTGTCATATATTTCAGACTCAATGCAAACGAACTATCAGATGATGCTTTAATAAAACTTAATGAAGTTGCTGAGATAATGACTCAAAATCCTGAAACAGACATTATTATAAAAGGCTATACCGATACTATTGGCAATTACGATTACAATAAGGGGCTTTCTTTGTTCAGGGCTAATATCGTAAAAAGCTTTCTTGCAGGCAAGGGAATTAATCCAACAAAAATCAAAACCATTGGAATGGGGCCGGAAAACCCCATAGATACTAATGAAACTGCAAAAGGAAGAAGAAACAATCGCAGGGTTGAAATAGAGTTTTTAAACAAAACAGGATAAAACTATGGCAAAAAACAATATAAATATTCAGCTTGTCTGGGGAGTTATGTTGGTCCTGGCAGGGATCGGCGTATTTTTCAGGATACCCCAGGTAATACCGGAAATTCAAAAAATCGAACATTTTTCTTCAGCTATTTTTTTGATACGTTTTTGTTTCTATTTTTTAGGCGTTCTGCTTATAGGTGGTGGAGCAAAAAAGATTTATGATAATTATCAGAAAAATAAAGACTGAGCCACTAAGGTACAAAGGCAACTAACTGTGAACCGTGAACCTAACAACCTGAGTAGGTACAATAAATGAATAAAAATCCTGTTTCTTCGCAAAAAACCAGCCTGAAAGCTACCATAAGAGATCAGTCAGGAGCCGGCAAAGCCAAGATAGGCGAGCTTTTGAGCAAAGAGGGATATATTACAAGTGCTCAGTTAAAGAATGCACTAAAATATCAGAAAGCAAATCCGTTAAGGCTGGGCAGCATACTCATCAAACTTGGCTACATAGATGAAGAAAGCATAGTAAATGTACTGAGCCGCATTTATAATTACCCTGCTGTAGTAATATCAAAAAGCTCTCCGGATCCGGATGCTCTCAAGATTATATCTTACGAAGTCGCTAAAAAATATATGGTTTTTCCTTTAAAGTTCGAAGGGGAAAATCTTGTAGTCACTATGGCGGAGCCTACTGATACGACCGCTGTTGAAAATTTGCAAAAAGAGATCCAGCAAGGTTTAAAGGTCAGTGTATCTTCTGAACAGGATATAGTCGAAGCTTACAGAAAATATTACAAGATAAGTGATGAAGAATATAATAAATATGGATTAAAAGAAGAAGAAGAAACTGTCCAGCTCACTGTTGTTGATGACTTTGGTTCTCTGGTCTCAGAAGCGGCAGATGAAATTGATGTGCAGACCGGCACCGAAGGTGAAGAAGATCAATATCTTGCTTCTGATGCCCCTATAATCAAACTCGTTAACGGTATTCTTATAAAAGCTATAAACGACGGTATCAGTGATATACATATTGAACCTTTTGATAAGGCATTGCAGGTTAGATATAGATTGGACGGTTCTCTCTACAAATCCATGAACCTGCCGCTCAGTATTAAGAATGCCTTAACCTCAAGGCTGAAAATTCTATCTGGTTTGGATATTGCCGAACGTCGTGTGCCGCAGGACGGCAGAATCAAGATGCGTCTCGGCAAAACAAAGACAGTTGATCTGAGGGTTTCAACTCTGCCGACTCTTTTTGGTGAAAGCGTTGTCATGCGTATTCTTGATCAGAGTGCACTTAATGTGGATCTAACCAAGATGGGATTTGAGATAAAAACCATGGAAACGCTTAATAAATGTATTTCAAGACCATATGGTCTTCTTCTTGTAACCGGTCCGACAGGCAGCGGTAAAACAACCACACTGTATTCTGTTCTTAACAAACTTAATACAGAAGACACAAAAATACTCACCGCCGAAGATCCAGTTGAATTCAACTTCAGAGGAATAAACCAGGTAGCTGTTAAAGATGAAGTCGGAATGACTTTTGCCGCAGCTCTTAGATCGTTTTTGAGACAGGATCCGGATATAATAATGGTAGGCGAAATCCGTGATCTGGAAACAGCAGAAATCGCTATAAAAGCAGCTATGACCGGACATCTGGTTTTCAGCACCCTTCATACAAATGACTGCCCTTCAACCATAGGACGTCTTATAGACATCGGCATACCATCTTACATGTTATCTTCGGCTGTAACCATGGTATTATCACAGCGATTAGCCAGGAGGCTCTGTCAAAAATGTAAGGCCTTGGTCAATAAAATCGACCACGATGAATTAGAGAGTATGGGATTCTCCAAAAAGGAAATTCCGGATTTGAAAATTTATGGACCAAAAGGCTGCCCAACATGCATGGGAACCGGCTACAAAGGCAGACTCGGCCTATATGAGCTGATGGAAATAACTGATGAAGTTGCTAAGGCAATAAATGCCAACGTTCCTGAGGATCAACTTAGGAAAACCGCCATACAGGAAGGTATGAATACTTTGAGGGATGCCGGCCTGACTAAAATTAGAGAGGGATTAACCTCTGCTGAGGAAATTCTAAAACGAACAACTATAACCAAAGAGGCTTTGCCCGCATATCTTGTAAATCCTGATGTGGAAAAATATGAAGATGGGGATGTTATTGTTCGTGAAGGTAATAAGGATATAGATTTCTTCAAGCTTATACACGGTGCTTTAATTGTTGTTAAGGGAGGCAAAAAAATTGCTGAAATTGTGCAGCCCGGTGAATATTTTGGAGAAATGTCAGCTATAACCGGAGAACCTAGATCTGCAAGTATTATATCAAAAGGAAGATCGGTAATAAAGCAATTCCCCGGGGATAAAATCTATGAAGTAATTGAAAAGTATCCTGATGTTGCCAAACATTTATTCGCGGTAATTGCCGCTCGTCTAAATCAGGCTGATAAGATTATGGTCAGGTTGATTAATGAGAGAAAAAAGAAATAAAAATAAGGCATCCTTCATTCACCAGTTTACACTTTTTTCGAAAAAGCGTGTATTATCGAATTGAATGCAGATGTCGAAACTGGAAATTTGAAATCTTGAACCCTAAACCATGAAACATAAACCTGACAACCTGAGTAGTTACGTATTTCGAGCCTATAATTTCAGAACATTACGGCTTATTTTTTTGTTTTTGGCAGTGGCCGGCATTGCCGTCCCGATATTTATTTATTACCGCCATAGCGCTTCAGTGCCGGCAGATAACTACAAAAATATTTCACGCTATCAACAACGCCATCGGCCCCGACATGAAATTCGGGGATTTAGCTTTGACAGTAGCCAGGACGGCAGAAGGCTTATTTCGATCAAGGCGGACAGATTCAGCATTAAAAAGAAGAAACTTGGTTTTCTAAGCTTTGGTCTGATAAATGAAGTTAGAATCGACAACGCTCTTATTCATATCTATGGGAGAAGCGAACTTCCTGAAAAGAGATCTGATGAAAAGAGATCTGATATATCGACGACAGATATCAAACCTCAGCGGGATTTGACGTTTAAAGGTATATTTTCAAAAAATGCTCTGCCGTCGTTTCAGGCAAAGAAAATTTCATCTATTGTGATGAAGCCGGTTTGTGTTAAGCTTCATGATGAAAAATCAGTTGTTACGCAAATTTCGGCGGCTTCAGCGGTCGTTCGTTTAAAAAAACGCTATATTCTTTTCAAAGGGAACGTGAGGGTAGTGTCGAGTTCCAGGGTTCTGACTACAAGCCGGCTCAGCCTGTTTCCTGAGAATGCAGTTATAAGATGCGATCAGCAGTTTATTCTGAAAACACCTGAAAAAGACATAGAGGGCGACCATCTGACATCTGATATATTTCTGAAAGTCAGCGAGCTATATTCACCAACTACCTCTACCTTTGTAAAGGAGGATTAAGAAGAATTTAGAAAGGCACTTTAATTTTTGAAAATCTAATCGCTGTGAATACAAAAATCCTGATGTCTTTACGGCTGAACTATGTACAAAACCAAGGAGAGCAACCGATGAAGAAAAAAATATGTAAACTTTCAACCATTGTTTGTGTATCATTGTTTCTTTTGGGCTTAACAATCACAGCACATGCTTCTGACACGTCACATGCCCTTGTTGCCGAGGGTCGCGCCCTTTTCTTTAAAAACGGCAACCCGACCTATTCCGGCCTGCTTGTTGCAAACGAAAAGTTCAAGGCAGCAGTTACAGAAGATTCTTCAGATCAGGAAGCCAATCTTTTCTATGCGGTTACGCGTATAATGGCGTTTGGATTGGAACAGGGTAGCAGCCCAGAACTGGAAACATTGAGGGAGCTGTTCGAGGCTTTTGGAATAAGCCGCAACAATGTTGATTTAGTTGAGACAGGCGCTCCGTTCAACGATCCGCCTGAAATATATGATCATTATGATCCGCCAGAGCCGATTCCCGGAGGGGAAGATGTGCGAACATTTTTG
>JAIVWD010000201.1:0-6556 GCA_049190315.1 Deltaproteobacteria bacterium
GGCGTCAAGGGTTTTGAGCAGTCGGGGACGTAGTTGACTATGTTGAATAATTGTAAGGATAAAGGGCGTAAAGGTCTGCACTTTTCACAACAAAAGGGAAAAATTAGGAAGAATTCCCGTGTTGACATATTTATCAAGCAGCATATGGGCATCGCCGGCACTTTTCGCAAACCTTGCTGCATCAATATCCTGGTACATTTCTTCGCAAAAAATAGTTCAACTTAGGTAAAAAGGAGGTATGGTTATGGATATATTTGAATTCATGAAAGAAAGAAACATCGCAAGACTGGACTTTTTGAAAAATAGAGAACCTTCTGCAAGAGATGTAGTTAATGCCTCAACTTATCCGGCATTTAAAAAAATGATGGCAGAGCTGGGGCATGAGGAAGTCGTATTTTTCTATGACAAAGCAATTAATGCCAGGTTTATTGTCGGAATACATTCTACTCTAAGGGGACCTGCACTAGGCGGTTTAAGGCTCTGGGCTTATGAAAAAGAGTTTGATGCAGTAAAGGACGTCCTCAGGCTTAGCAGGGGTATGACGTACAAAAGCGCATCAGTTAATCTGGATCTTGGGGGCGGCAAGGCTGTTGCCTGGCTTGATGAGAGGGGCAAAACACCTGAGCTCCTCAAGTCTTTTGCCAACTTTCTAATAATGCTTGAAGGAAGATACATTACAGCGGAGGATGTGGGGACAACTGTAGAGGACATGGATTTTATGTTGGATGAAATAAAAAGCAAAACAGACAAAGTCTGTGTTGTATGCTGTTCAGAAGCAAGGGGTGGCAGCGGGAATCCATCTCCATTTACAGCACACGGGGTCTATGACGGCATTAAATTAAGTGTAAAAAGAGTTTTCGGCAAGGATTTGTTAAAGGGATTGACCATCGCGCTTCAGGGTCTGGGGCACGTGGGCTTTGAGCTTGCAAAAAAACTCATTGATGATGGAGTAAATTTGGTTATCAGCGAACTTGAAGAAGCCAAAATCAAAAGGGTACAGGATTATGCCGAGAGCAAGGCTGGATTCAGAGTTGTCGGCATAGATGAGATTTATTCTGTTGATTGTGATTTGTTTTCACCTAATGCTCTGGGCGGGATACTTAATGACAGAACTATTCCTCAGCTTAGATGTAAGATTGTGGCCGGCGCTGCAAATAACCAGTTAGAAGATGAGGAAAAAGATAGTGAACTTCTGTATAAGAAAGGAATTTTTTATGCCCCTGACTTTATGATAAACGCCGGCGGTGTCAGCAACGCCGCAATGGAAGTATTTGATAAGATGCATAATATTGCATATGATAAAGAAAGTGTTTTTAAAAAAGTTGATGAGATTTCCAACAACCTTCTGGATGCAGCCAGTATATCTGAAAAAGAGAATATATCAACTTACAAGGCAGCGTTAAAGCTTGCCGAACAGAGGTTAAGATAACCTTAAGCTGTTATCTGCTCATTTTTTCAATTGCGATTTTTTTTGCATATGGAATTTTTGCAGTTTGCCGGTTACCGTCATGGGAAACTCTTTCACAAACCAGATATAGCGCGGGATCTTGAAGTGGGACAAGTTATCCCTTACCGCCCCTATCAAACTTGAGGAGATTGCCGATGCAAAATATTTTGCTTGCTATATCGCGTTTCATTGATTTCATGAAAGATGATATCTGGAGAATTCGCTTAGAGAACCTGCCGCGAAAAAAATCGTTTTTCATCAAACAATTAAGAATCTTCCTCCTGTCCACACGTGGATTTGCTGAGGATAAATGCCAACTGAGGGCGTCTGCCCTTACCTTCTATTCCCTGATCTCCATAGTCCCTGTGGCCGCCATGTCCTTTGGAATAGCCAAGGGATTCGGTTTTGAAAAGCTCCTTGAGAAGTGGCTTCTGGAGCAGTTTGCCGGACAGGAGGAGATTATAGTAAAAATAATCGGTTTTGCCCATTCCCTGCTCGCAAATACGAAGGGGGGGCTTCTTGTCGGTGTGGGTGTGATTGTTCTCTTCTGGGCGGTAATAAAAGTGTTAGGCAATATCGAAGATTCATTCAATGATATCTGGGGAATAAAAAAAGCAAGACCTCTGGGAAGAAAATTCAGCGATTATCTTTCCGTAATGCTCCTCTGCCCAATTCTTATGATAATGGCAAGCAGTGCAACGGTGTTCATCACCACCCAGGTGACGCTTATAACGGAAAAGGTGGCGCTTCTGGGAATATTCAGCACCGTCATATTTTCCGTTCTGAGGTTTTTGCCCTATTGCCTGATATGGATTCTTTTCACCTTTCTCTATATCTTTATACCCAACACAAAGGTTCATTTTTCGTCGGGTATTCTGGCGGGGATAATTGCCGGCACAGTCTACCAGATTATCCAGTGGGCCTATATCACCTTTCAGGTCGGTGCAGCAAAATACAACGCCATCTACGGAAGTTTTGCGGCGTTGCCCCTCTTCCTGATATGGTTACAGTTGAGCTGGCTTATCGTTCTCTTCGGAGCGGAGCTTTCCTTTGCCCATCAGAATGTAGATACCTATGAATTTGAGCCCGATTCCCTCCGTATAAGCGATTATTTCAAGAAGCTTCTCTCCCTTCAGATCTGCCATTTATTGGTGAGAAATTTTGCGGAGGGCAGAGGGCCGCTGACAGCCACAGAAATATCTAAGAGGCTTGATATCCCTATTCGTCTGGTGCATAAAATCCTTTATGAGCTGGTGGCATGCGGCATTATTTCCGATACACGGACGGAGGAGTATAAGGAATTGACCTATCAGCCCGCCCGCGATATCAATACGCTTACGATAAAGTTCGTCGTCGAGTCCCTTGAAGACAGTGGGATAGACAATATTCCGGTTGCCCAGACTGCCGGGTTGAAAGTCATCTCGGAGATACTTCAAACCTTCAGGGAAGAAATTGAAAGATCCCGGATGAACAGGCTACTGAAAGATATAGGAGAAATCAATGCAACATAGATGTGTTCGGCATTCTTCTCGATAAGAATGCCGAACACGGCACGGTTTTTCTTTTAGAATTTGACCTTCGGTGGGGAAGGGCTTGCGGGACATCAGTTTATAAGTTGACGTGGTAATTGTTGTCAACAGATCCTTTTGCCCTGTACAACTCTTTAAGTAGTATGTCCATATTCTCATTGTCGGTAAAAGGACTCATCGGATAAGACTTGATTGCAACGATTACTCTTTTTTTCTTCGTTGTTTTATAAGCATCGGTATAGGAGACTATTGATGTTCCTTTTAAGCCCGCCTCTTCAATCATATGCTTTGCAATCTTTCGATTATACTCATTAACTTGCTCTGTAAACTCCTTATCTGTCTTGTCACGGAGCTCTTTTTCAAAGAGCAGTTCACCGTCATCGGCATATTTTGTTTCAGGATAGATGCGAAAATCGGTGACAAAAGCCGGATTATGACGATTTAACAGGGTGATATCCTTACTCTGTTCCATCTTTGTACGAAGATAATCCGAAACACCCAGCAGATGAGCAATTAAGGTCTTATATCCCTCCTTTCCGAGTAACATCATATTGACTAATGCTTTCTGAGCATAGTTTGGCCTGCTCGATTCAAGAGTAAATACTCCTGGTTGATAACCGCTTCCGTGATAGAGGTACGGCATATCCTTTTTGATTTTTTGAAGAAGAGATAGATCCTTTTTCTTTTTGACAATCAATGCGCTACATAAATAGGGAGCCCATCCGGTCTTGTGAAAATCGATTCCAACGGAATCTGCGTATTGTAATTCCGTCATCTTTGAAACAACATACATTATTTCATACTGTAGCGGCCTGGGAAACTGCTTGATATTTTCATCGTCTTTGAATGTCAGGTATGGCCAGCCAATAACTGCATCGGCATGAACATGGATTTTGTATCCCACTTTTGCTTCCATCTTGTTACGGAGTTTTACGATCTTTTTTAAGGGATCGATGCCGAAGGCGTCCGTTGTCCCCATTGTTGCAAAGACAGTCCCTATCCGGGCGCCACTTTTTATTGTTTCTTCCATTGCCGCTTCAAGTTCCGTAACCTCCATGACGTTATCATCGGTAGAAGGAATAACCTTAATATTATCTAATCCCACCCCCGTCCAAATCGCAGAGGATTTTATACTATAATGGGAGATATCTGAGCAGAAAAAATGAATGCGATCCCTTATACCGGAATATTTCGCTCCAGGATCAGCCTTTTCAATACCGATACGCGCAGCATATAGATTACATCCGGTGCCTCCAAACGTAAAGATTCCGCCTGCCTCTGCTTTATCAAATCCTATAAGATCGGCAAGCATCCCGACAGCCATGACTTCTGATTGCGAAGCACTTACTCCATAATGATCCCATATGGAATTCTCATTGTATCGTGCAGCAAGTGTGGCAGCACAAATAGAAATTGTGGTGGGAGGAGGAACAACATTTATTTGAGTTTGAGGATGCCCCCACAGGGGCACTCCGTCATACAACCTCACGATTCGTTCAATGACCTCGTCTTCAGAACTCATCTCGGTCGAAAAGGTTGCTTTCCTCATAAGTTCTTCATAATTAATTTTCCTTTTCTTACCAATAAAGGTTCCATGTTTTTGTTTGTCGATTTTCTCAAGAAATTTCTGTAAAATTCTTAATAACTTATCTTCATCTCCTTTTGGTTTGCTAAACAGCTCGCGTATACTATCAATGCTCGCCATAATACACCTCTTCATCCAAGAATTCGGTAACTTTCAAAAGTTGAGCGCAACGTCAGGGCAAATCATAGCTCACTATAGACTTTCAGATAATTATTTCCGGCCGAAGTTAAATCCAAGCCCTTAGCATCAATATAGTAAGCTGTCAATCACCTACCACGCCCATCAGTAGTTTGATGAAGACCCCCTGGGTCTAAAAGCATCGCAATTCCTGCAAATTACAATCCAATATCATTCGATGTTCATCATTCGATGTTCAAAAGAATTTTTACTCTGCCGTTCAATATTCTCTTATCATAAATATTTTATTTCTTAATCTTACGACCATGCCATTAGGAGAGGGAATCAAAAACATAGGGACTTGCGTACATTAGTTTATAAGTTGCCAGTCGATAGTGGGGTAATATGATAAAAATACAATTTCTCAGGGTGATTCTGCAAAAGTGCTGAAAATACGCCCCGGCGGAGCATAGTTTGCTCGCCAAATATAGACTATTTTACGATACACCTTAAAATAGTCTTGACCAATTTACGATACACCGTAAAATAGTCTTGACTTTCAGTTTACCCCCATATAATAATATCGTCATGAAAAGATCATATTCTTCAGTTCTTACCGAACATTTAGGGCAATATCGACAGATGATATTTGTCGTCGGGCCGAGACAGGTAGGAAAAACGACCCTATGCACAGATTTGGCTCAGGAGTATCATTATTTCAATTGGGACAACCAGGATCACCGAGCGTTGATTATCGAAGGACCAAACAGGGTTGGTGAAGAAATCGGCGTGAGACAATTACGTAAAAAACCCCGGATCATTATTTTTGATGAAATTCACAAATATTCAAAATGGAAGGATTTTCTCAAAGGCTTTTTTGATGTTTACAGCCCAGGAGTGAGAATCATCGTAACTGGAAGCTCCAGACTGGATGTCTTTAAAAGGGGTGGGGATAGTCTTATGGGACGATATTTTCTATATCATCTTCATCCCATCTCCGTGCAAGAAATTATAGGAACCCGCCTTGCTGGAAATGAGATACAAATTCCCAGGCCAATAGATCCACAGGCGTTTTATTCATTGTATGCTTTTGGTGGTTTCCCCGAACCGTTTCTGAAGGCGAACGTAAGATTTTCAAACCGCTGGAAACGTCTCCGGCAGCAGCAACTATTTACTGAAGACATCAGAGATCTTACGCGAGTCCAGGAAGTACAGCAAATTGAATTGTTAGCAGAAATGCTTAAATATCAAACCGGTCAAATGATCAATTATTCGAATCTTTCTAAAAAAATAAGAGTTTCAGTGGATACTATACGCCGCTGGATAAGGGTTTTGGAATCGTTATATTATTGTTTTACCATACAACCCTGGTTTAGAAACGTGTCGAGGTCTTTGCTTAAACAACCCAAAAGTTACCTTTGGAATTGGTCTCTCATTGCTGATTCTGGTGCAAAGTCAGAAAACTTTGTCGCATCTCATTTATTGAAAGCCGTCCATTGGTGGACCGATAACGGATTTGGCGAATATGGACTGTATTTTCTCCGCGATAAGGACAAGCGTGAGGTGGATTTTCTTGTTACTCGAAATCAAGAGCCCTGGTTTATGGTAGAGGTAAAAACAGATGGAGGAAAATCTGTGAGCAAAAATCTGTTTTATTTTCAAAAACAAACCCATGCACTTCATGCTTTTCAGGCGTCTTTTTCATTAGACTATGTTGATGCGGATTGTTTTTCAACAAAACAACCCACCATTGTTCCTGTAAAGACATTGTTATCTCAATTGGTGTAAAAGAAGGGAGCTTCCCAAGCTGTGTGCGGACTTGCGGGACGTGTTTAGTCGTTATCACATCTTGATTAGAAAATGAATATTTCCCCTTGA
>JAIVWD010000202.1:0-6549 GCA_049190315.1 Deltaproteobacteria bacterium
TTTCGGGCAAAGAAATCCTGGAGTCTTGTCTTAACATTGACGATATATTAGATAATGCCATTGACGAACCGATTGTGTTTTTAAACAACAAGGATATCGCATATTACATTGATCTGCTCAAAGCGGTTATAACCTGATTTTATATTTCAGTTCTCAAGCTTCAGTTTCCATCATCTTGACCTTTCGTCTGGAAAGCAGTAAAAATATAGAAATCCAAACAATCCTGTAAATCCTGCTTGCCCTGTCTCTGGAGGGTTAATCCTGTCTAAAAAAATAGAAACTTATAAACTAATGAGCGTCCCGCAGGCTTATCATCTTAGGATTAGAAATGAAGTTATCGACTTTGTGGTGCAATACGAAACTCTCATAAATGGCAAATGGTTTCCTGTAGTAAGATATGATACGTCTCATGGTTTTGCTCACAGAGATATTCTTAACATGAAGGGAGAGAAGCGCAAAACACCTATTTTTGTTAGTGATAAAAATGATGCTCTGACTTTTGCAGAAAATGATATTAAAGATAATTGGGAGGTATACAAGCAAAGGTTTATACAGGAGGCGAAGAGATGAGAGAAAAAGAACTGATAGAAAAGAATATGACTTTAAGTGTTGAATTTAGCAAATATATTTTTGAACACCCAAAATTTGAAGATAAGATACCGAAAGGGGCGCAAGTTGTGCTCCTTCCTGAGTATGATGAGGAACTATCTGTTTATAATTTAAGGATAGCAGAAAAGCAGAGAGAAAAGGGACAGCCTGTAGTGTATGTGAAGATCGAAAAATTATTAGCTCCGAGGCTATCAAGGGTTTCCAAGGCTGCGCTGGAAGTAAAATATGGCTAAAATGTATGTGCGAGATAAATCGCCTCATTCTCGGCACTGCTCAGCTTGGCATGGATTACGGCATAGCAAACATAAGCGGCCAGCCGGTTTATAATACGGCCAGGTGAAAAATTACATGAGGTTATGGTCCCCAAAGACGATGCATATAATACGGTAGAGTTTGAGGATTATTATGTTATTAAATCTTCTTTCAGAAACTTTAAAAGACTTCCATAACATATTATCATAAAAACTGATAAAAAAATCAAACCAATGCCAGAAAAAACTTTTATAATTGAACTTATTGAAAATGTTTTATCTGATGAAGAACGGGCAACCCTTGTTGATGCCCTCAAAGCGATTTGCAATAAAGTTTGCTGGAAACTGCTTTCCCGCCTCAAAATATATGAGTATCTGGAACGTCGCGGCTTCATTAATTGGCGCAACGCTGAAGAGACACGGAGGTATATTTTTAATTCTGAACCGATTTCATTTGTATAATCATGTCGAACGCACCGCGTTGTTATTCGTGGTCTCAACAAATAAGCTATGCCTGAGGTAACGCAAAAAATGTCTATAGATCTTGAACGGGTGTTTCCTGTTGAACAAAGGGAAGCTGCTAAATTTCTGCAAGAACATATTTTTCCAGAGCTTCCCGAAAATCATTTTTTCCTGGTTGGAGGAACAGCTTTGGCCTTACGTTTTGGCCACAGACAAAGCATTGATCTGGATTTTTTTTCCTTTCCATTCAAAAGTACTTATGATGCAGAGGTCGAAATTCTTGACAAAGTTTTACGGAAACATGATATTTATCACCGAAAGGACATCGTTCCAATTGCAGGGCAGTTGCATTGTCAAATCAACAATGTCATGGTTTTGTTTGCTGTGTTTCAAAACTTCACCGCAGATCAGGAAAGTGAATTTTACAAAGTCCCGCTTTACCCTCCAGAAAAAACTGCTTTTGGTTTTGACACTCTCAGCCTTAAAGATTTAGCAGGAATGAAGGCTTTCGCCCGCTGCCACCGTTCAAAAATGAAAGATCTTGTGGATATTGGGGAAATACTAAAGCATGGTATCTCTTTACAGGAGATTATTGACGTGGCTGAGCGACAATTCGGTTATGACATCTCGGGCAAAGAAATCCTGGAGTCTTGTCTTAACATTGACGATATATTAGATAATGCCATTGACGAACCGATTGTGTTTTTAAACAACAAGGATATCGCATATTACATTGATCTGCTCAAAATAGAAGTTGCAAAATACTACCATGCAAATATTTAATACTATTCCCGCGACAACAATTATTCAGAAAAAAATTCAGGAAAGCTTCCCTGAATTTTTCTGGGATATCGACACGAATAAGTTGGACATGAAAGATCATTACAAACTCATTATTACTCAGGCCATAAATTACGGTTCAGTGCAAACAATCAAGCAGGTATTTCAACTATATAGCCGAGAAGCTATAAGGCAAATACTAAAACATCCAATCAGAGGCTCCTGGTTTCCCAGGACATATATAGCCTTTTGTAATTTATTTGATGTTGAGCCAGATAAATCTGCTGTTAATGTAATGTGTATACGAAAAGAAAAACCGCGTGATAAAGGCAGAGAATTTTTCAAAAACTTATAATCTGAATAACGCCCGTAGTTTTCCCCCAAAGAGGTGAAGAAAACCTTGCCATGTGTCAGGAAATATGGGATAAAATGACATAAGTTACATTTATTACCAGCGTTCGCAATTAGGTGATAAGCAGAAAGCAAGAAAGTGCCTCGACTATACACCACATGAAGTCTACCGCCAAGCATTATGTGGTGCACTTGCAACCTGAATTTACCTTTTCCCAAGGTTGACAGAGGAGGAAACAATGAAAAAACATGATAGAATTGAGATCACGCCAAACGTCATGTTCGGAAAACCGGTAATCAAGAATACGCGCATTACGGTTGAACAGGTTTTGCGGAAGCTGTCCGGTGGGATGACCATTCAGGAGATTATTAAAGATCATCCGCACTTAAGACCTGAAGATATCTTTGCTGCTCAAGAATTCGCGGCTGATTATTTAGCTGCGGAAGAAATTGCTTTCGCTTAAGAGAGGATAAATTGAGATTTTTGGCCGATGAGTGTTGTGATACTGGGTTAGTTGCATCCCTGTAAATCCTGCTTGCCCTGCCTCTGGAGGGCTAATCCTGTCTAAAAAAATAGAAACTTATAAACTAATGAGCAGACCTCTCCCGAGGCGTGGCAGGTTCGTTCCCTCTGGAGAATTGATGCAGATTGGATTTAGGTATTGAGAGGGGGATTGAGGAAAGTCTGAGGTTATGATAAGGGGGTGTGGATATCTGGAAGATGAAGGCAGTGTGGTAAGGTGAGAAAGTGTGAGTAAAGCAGGAGGGTAATATGCCAAAATTAAAAGAAATTGATATTAATTATGAGCAAGTACGAGATTTGGTCTATCAATTGGCCTTTGAAAAGAAGATGGCTCTTATAAAGGAAATTGTCAAGGATAGGCGCTATCAGGAGAATTTTTACCGTTTTACGGAATCATTAGTAAAAAAGTATGACATCCCTAATATGAATGAATCGGAATTGGATGCCTTTCTTTCATGAATAATTTTTTGGTGCAATTCTGATTCTGAGGATGTGTGATTACAATGATTCCTAAAATAGTTATCGATACGAATATTTACATTTCGGCGATATTTTGGGGCGGAAAGCCTCGCTCTGTTGTGGATTTAGGTCGCAATGGCCAAGTATCGATATTTACGTCATCGCAAATAGAGAAGGAAATAAACAAAAAACTAAAAATTAAATTTGGACTCTCTGACGAAGAAGTCGCTCAAATTCTTTTCGACTTTTCAACATTTACTTTGCCGATCAAAGCTTCTCGAAAAATAACAGTGATTGATGATGATCCGGATGATGATAAATTTATCGAATGTGCTGTAGCATCTCGGGCCGGCTTTATTGTTTCAGGGGATAAGCATTTGTTAAATCTGAAGCAGACTTCCTGTCCCTCTTTTTGAAAAAATAGTCTCATCGCCTATTGCCATTTTTAATGCGAATGGTAAACAACCTGAACAGATAGTCTGCCCCAAGGCATGTTGCTTTTACTGATCGTCCGCGTGCCAAGGCGAAGATTCACTCGAAGACTGGTTCCGATCAGAAAAACTAAAAATACAACTTAGCGTCCTTCGCGCCTTTGCCGGCCCTGTTGGTTCGAGAAATCGTACTGTGGCGATTGAAAAAATCGTACTGTGGCTCGCCCCGTAGCTCCGGCAGATGGTGCTGGGGTAAATCCTGGTCAGCCTTGTTAAATCCCTTTGAGCTGTTTAACCGGGTTTAAAAATAAACCACGTCTGACAGAAAAAAGAGGTTTTAAAATAGTATAAATATCAATTGAATAGCGAGTTATTTACTTAGTTATGGACGTCCCGCAGTGTGCTCCGTCCCGCAAGGCCTTGCCTTTGCTTAACAATCTGTTAGCGCGGTCCATTCGAGGGAAAAACACCTTAAGGAGGTGATCATATGCTTATTGAATACATCAATAAAGCGATGAGTAAAGCAGTTTACGATAAGCTGGAAGATGGTAGTTTTTCCGGTAAAATTCCACAATGTCCCGGCGTTGTGGCTTTTGGAGAAACGCTGTATCAATGCCGGCAGGAATTGATATCCTCGCTTGAGGGGTGGTTGATCGTAAAAATCAGGCATGGTGATAGATTGCCGGTGGTGGGTAGGATTAATTTGAACAAAAGAATGCCCGTTCCTAAAGAGGCAGTCGCTCATGGGTAAATGGAAACCATGCAAGCGAAGAGATTTCATAAAGAAGCTGAAGAAACTTGGCTTTGAACCACCTGAACCAGGAGGGCGTCATTTCTACATGCGTTATGGCACATATACGCTCACGCTACCGAGTAATAGAGAATATTCGGTTCTGCAGGTTAAAATGCTGCTCAATGAGATTGAACATGGTATAGATAGAAGAATCACCATTAAAGAATGGGGAAACCTTTGACCATCCATAGATCATTTTCCTCCAAAAAATAATCCAGTAAAATCCAGTAACTCCTGTCCAAAAACTTTTAAAAATAAAACAAAATGAGAAACACATAAAACCATGGGCGTCCCCTTGGATAGTTCGAGTCTCACATTTTCTTCGCGTCCCCCACGTCGTTCAACATCGAACGTCGAATGTTTTCTTGACCTGAGATGGAAGAGTTGATAGTGATAATATAATGGGTATAGAGAGCGTCGAGGGAGAAATTAAGGGAAGGCGACGCGGTATCAGGGGAGGGCAAAAGAATGACTGAACTTAGATTGGTTTCCACGCGCAAACACCAGGTAAGACCGCTCGTGGAAGCGGCGTTAGCAAATGAATTACGTTTGATGGAAGTTGGCATTCGCCGAACAGAACAAAGACTCCTGAAATTTGAACAAAAATATCATCTTGGGACTCAGCACTTCATCGCCCGTTATGAAAACGATGAAATGGAAGAGACCATGGATTTTGATGAATGGGTTGGGGAGTTCAGGCTGTTGGCACGGTTACGGGAAAAGGCGGACACACTAAAGGATATCCGGTTTGCGAGTTGAAACCTATTTCCAGCAGATCGAAAAAATCATTGAAGCATGTCCTGTTATTCAGCTCATTGATTCTTCACAAAAACTGGTGTTTCGTTATGATAACACTGGTCACCATAAGAAGTTAGGTCTTTCTACTTATCCCCACCACAAACATGACGGCGTTGAAACCAGGGTCATCCCCTCGGCAGCCCCGGATTTAGCCACTGTTCTTCAAGAAATTGAATCGCTGGTACAACTCCCCTAACCAACAGGGTGGCATCCCAATTCGTGGGTATGTCCGCAAATTAATTAATGATTTAGGCGAAGTATGCTGATGTATCAGCGACGCACCCTACTACCACGTCTCAGAAATGCTGCATCTTGAAATGGCCAGGCTGAAAATAGAGATTTTACAATTTCTCGACATCATTTCTCCGATTGGGGCCTTTGGTTTTTATATTTAATTGGGCAGCTATTTTTTCTCTGTTCTGGAAAGGATCATGTGAATTCTGTAAATCCTGTCAGAAAAAATAGTGGAATAGTGGCAACGTCTCCCACGTCCATCGAAAAGAGGTTTTAAAGTAGCATAAATATCAATTGAATAGCGAGTTATTTACTTAGTTATGGACGTCGCAGTATCGTCCTTACCAGCTTAAGAACTCAACAGCTCAAGTCCTTGGAAGGAGAAAAAATGGAAGTAACCTGTTTTGTTAAAAAGGAAGGTAATCAATACGCCTCGTTATGTGTAGAATTGGATGTGGCTTCTTGTGGTAGAACAAAGAAGGATGCCCTTGATGGTCTAAAACGTACTATTGAAACATATATAGAATACATGGTTTCCGAAGGCCGTCAAAAAGACATTTATAGACCTGTTCCGATGAATGAGTTGAAAACATTTCTTTTTCCGGAACATCAAACAGAAGAAAAAACATTTAAGGCAATTCCGCTGAGCTTCCAATATGCTTAAGAATCTATCGAGCAAAAATGTGGCGTGGATATTAGATCAAATAGGTATCACCTTGAAAAGGCGTAGCAAAGAAGACGTTTTTGCCGGATATTATGGCGGGGAAAACAGGGTTGTGATTGTTCCACGAAATAAAAGGAGTATTCCAAAAGGTACGCTAAGTTCTATTTGGAGGCAAGCTGGAATTACCAAAGAAA
>JAIVWD010000203.1:0-6526 GCA_049190315.1 Deltaproteobacteria bacterium
TTTCTTTATTCCACCAGTTATCTAAATCTTTTTTTCCAAGCACAACTTCGGGATTTTTACACAATTTTTCCAGACAGTTATAATACTTTCCAACATGAAAACCATCTACCACACCGTGATGTACCTGCATTGCAATTGGAATCAGCCATGAGTCTCCTTGTTCAAAATACTTACCAATTGTAATTATTGGTATTGAACCATACAATTTATAATAAGGATGGATAAATGAAGTAAAACTAAACCAAGGAATACTTGTGATAAAAAACATGTGATTTTTTTCAGCATTGTTCTGATCAGGGCGATTCTTTACTTCTTCGATCCTTGCAATGGCATATTCATAGTAGGTGTCAAAATCTTCAAAAAATTTAGAATCACAGAACGAAAATGTTTCATCATCTAACAACACAGTATATCCGGGGTCCACAATTTTAAACTCATAAAGTTCACCATCTATTATGCGATGCCGCAGTTGAGGAATTCGATTAACAGATACTGAAATGATATAACTAAGTGAGACAAAGAAGCTAATATTCCTTAACTTTACAAATTTCTTTAAATTTCGGATTTCTATGTTACATGTAGTGCTGAAATATGGTATATCACGATCCTTGAAGGAATTGAATAACTCCTTTCTATTGTAATTATCGAGATCAATTCTTTTCATTTGCTTATTTTCTAATCCTTAATGCTCAATACAATACCAACGAAATAAATTATGTAAAGACTCTATCTCAGCGCTGCTACCTGAAGCCTAATGCAGAAGTCAGCAGCAAGCAGGGCAACGAGGACTTTCAATTACCCTGAACTGCACCTCCCTGACTATCTGCTGAACTGACAGGTTATGCGCCCGTTGCCAATATTTTTCCAGAAATCTTGAACCATGCTACATATGATATAATTAATGATATCAACAAAATAAAAATGACCAAATATGGTTCCATCCACCCCCACATAGCTTTGCAGATTTTTGCAGGCGGATTTTCGCATCTCTTTATTCTTGACTTTACATGTAAGGAGATCGCTAATGATGCTACGATACCAACAAGCAACTCAAATATTGCACCCAACCTCACCATATAAGAAACTATTTCAGCATTACCGGAAATTTTATTTACAGCCAAATATGCAAGTCCACCCGATATTGCTAAAGTGACTTTTATAAAAAACTCGAAATTGTGGTAAATTTTTTCATTATGATATTACAGTTGTGTCCAAACATCTCGATCATATTTATTTTTCTGTATTCATAGTTTTACTTTCTTTTTTTTGCGCAATGATTAGTGGGCGAAAAAGCGCAATATCATGGAACGAAATCGCGCATTACGTGTGCACCTTATTGTATAGTTTACAATTTGTTGTAGCTCGCCAACTCCGAATATTGAAATCGAAAAAGCGAGCTGTTTTTCTCAATTTTACCGATATATCCCATATGCGAAAAAAACGCTTGATATCCCTGATATCAGAGATATTTTTGAGAAAAAAGAGTCGATCTTAAAAGTAAATATATTGTAAATGCCTTGGCAAGAATAATTATTTACAGTTATATTATTGCGAAAAATTACGTAGCACTGAACAGGTCAACGTGACAATTACATGTATGCTGCCTAATGATTCGGATTTCAATTTAAGGCTATGTATTTAAATTGTCATAATTTCTAACACAATAACCACCTGAAATCAAGGGTAAATTATAGGTAATCCGCCGGTAAAACTTTCACCCAGACCCAGAATTGCTTTTCCGCAAAAAACTTGCCATTGATATTATTATGGAAGTAATGTTAAAGTTGATCATTAGATATTAAATGGTTACATCAATTGTACGCTAATTCATAGAAAAACATACGGGAGAAGTGCGCCTATCTTTTTTTGAAAAACTTATGACTGATGGGTAATAAGAGGGGATTCAGTGAAGTGGGTATAAGCATTCATCGTTGTTCATGTAACAATGACAGAATACAGAGAGCAAAAAAGGGTCAATGGTCAGAACGATGAGCGAAAAGCAGCCAACCGTGAACCGTAAACTGTTATTTATATGTCTGAAAATACTCGTGTAACAAAAGCCGCAGGCGTTGTCGGTGCATCAACTTTATTAAGCCGTATCTTCGGCTTCATAAGAGATGTTGTAATAGCCTGGTTCTTTGGGGCAGGACTAAGCTCGGATGCCTTTTTTGTGGCTTTCAGAATTCCAAATCTATTAAGAAGACTTTTTGCTGAGGGGTCTCTGAGCATTGCATTTCTTCCTGTTTTTACTGAATGCCTTACAAATCAAGGTAAGAATGAAGCCTTTAAATTAGCAAGGTCTGCAATAAGGCTGCTTTCCGTAATATTGGTTATTGCCGTCATTATCGGTATTTTTTTATCTCCGACAATAATACGTATAATAGCTCCAGGTTTTACTGTCTCACCTGAAAAATTTTCACTTACGGTTACTCTGACCCGTATTATGTTCCCGTACATTTTCTTTATAGGCCTTGTCGCTATTTGTATGAGTATTCTTAATGCGTTAGGCCATTTCGCCGCACCGGCTCTTGCCCCTGTTTTTTTAAATTTTGCCATGATATGTGCCGTTCTTTTTATATCTCCCCACATGGCTGAACCGGTAACAGGTCTTGCCATCGGGGTTTTGATAGGTGGTTTTTTACAGTTGGCACTTCAGCTTCCATTTCTTATGAAAAAAGGTTTTTATTTCTGGGAAAAAACTAAAACCTGGCATCCCATGCTGAAAAAGGTGGGCTTGCTGATGCTTCCTACTGTATTTGGTGCTGCAGTTTATCAGATTAACATATTAATCGGGACTCTTCTGGCTTCTTTACTGCCCGAAGGGAGCGTTTCGTATCTTTACTATGCTGACAGGCTGGTTCAGTTTCCTCTGGGAATTTTTGCTATAGCAACAGCAACAGCCGTACTACCGAGCCTTTCAAGGCAGGCATCTGCTCAGGATTACGATTCTCTCAGGGATACCTTTGCCTATGCCATGAGATTGATTTTTTTTATTACAATCCCTTCTATGGTAGGACTTATAGTTCTGAGAGAGCCTATAGTCGAGCTGCTTTTTAAAAGAGGGGCTTTTGATGCTGAAACCACAAGATTGACGGCATCGGCTCTTTTATATTATGGTATTGGTCTGTGGGCATTTTCGGCTGTACGGATAGTTGTTTCAACATTTTATGCTCTTCAGGATACTAAAACGCCGGTACGGATGGCTGCAATATCTGTTGTCGCAAACATAATATTCAGTATTATTCTTATGCAGTATCTGGGATACAGAGGGCTTGCGCTTGCAACTTCGCTGGCTTCCATGCTTAATTTTTGGCTCCTTGCCCGTGCATTAAAGGCCAAGCTTGGCTTGTTGGGATGGAAAAGTATTACTGAATCCGTCCGCAAAACAATGGCAGGTTCCTTTATAATGGGGGCAGTTGTCTGGGCAATTGCACTATTGATTATACCATCAGAGGACAAAACTTTAATCGGCCTTTTTTTCGGACTCATGGGCAGCATATTTGCCGGCCTTGTCTTCTATGGTTCTTTTTCTTTTTTTATCAGGAGCCCGGAGCTTGAGAAAGTCCTGGCTGTTGTTAAAAAGAGCATGAGTTTGAGAATAAAGTGAGTTCAAAGCAAAAAATTCTATTATCTTTATCAATACTGGTTATATTTTCTTTGCTTTTATTTATTATTTTCGGTGATAATGGACTGGTTGATCTTAATCAGCTAAAGAGAGAGAGAGACGGGTTGATAGAAAAAAATGCCGGGATTACCATAAATAATCTTTCTTTATATCGTGAAATCGATCGATTGGAACATGACTCCGGATATATTGAGGATGTGGTTAGACGAGAACTTGGCCTTATAGCTGAAGGCGAGGTGATATTTAGGCTTAAAAATAAGGTGAGCATAAAGTTAAAAAATGAATAATCAAACTGAGTTTTATACAAAGACCATGGCGAATGTATATGCCAGGCAGGGTTATTTTGCAAAAGCAGTTGAGATCTATAGACACCTGTTGAAGCATGATCCTGAAAGCCGGGAGCTTAATGATTTACTTTCCGAAGTCGAGAAGAAATTTAATGAAAAGCAAAAAAAAGATAGAGAAATCCTTGAAAAGTTATTCGGGAAATGGATTTATCTGCAATTAGGTTATAACTTGCTGCAAAAATTGAGAAAATTTAAGGAGGTATGAATATGACAAAATCAAAGCGGATAAGGACTGCATTGGCATTTATTGGAATAATGACTGCTTTTTTTGTTCTAATTAATGGGTGCGCAGGTTTAAAATCCAGCAAAAAAGATTCAGAATCCTCAACAAAAGAACAAAAGGAAAAGGGAACCTATCCTTTATATTGTGACTTTGGAGATGTACTTGTACCAAGCGAGTTAAAAGTTGACAAGGAGTTAACTTTTATATTCGAGGCTTCGGGTTTTATAACAGGCGTTAATGCTTACAAAGGCAGGGTAAAGGTCGATTCCTTGATTAAATTTTTTAAAAGCAGCATGGCTAATGATAACTGGAGGATTTTAGGATCATTTAAATCGTCTCCTCTAACTATCATGCTGTTCCAGAAGGAAAACAGAAGCTGTCTGATTAAAATTATCGAAAAATTTACTATTACTAATGTTGAAATATGGGTTGCGCCGAGTATTGATGAGGTTGAGTCAGGGTTGCTGAAATAGTTTTTTGAAAATATATCCGCTTCAGGTGTGATACATTCAAACCATGAAAAACTCACGCATAAGATATCGTAAAGAAAGAACTTGCCAGGAATGTAAACAATAGTAACAGTTCAGCGAGCCATTAATAAACAATGACAACATCATGCAGGGTTCTTTCTTAACGATATCTAATGCCTTCAAACAGTTTCCTGTTTTGAATGTATCACACCTGAAGCTCATACACAGCCAGTTTGTTTTAATATAAACTGCTAATACGTGGCTGTTAAGCTTATCAGCTATCAGCTAAGAGCTAATAGCTTGCCCGAAGGGCACTAATTATGAAACTTATAAAAAATAAAAATATTCTGCTTGGTGTTTGCGGAGGTATTGCAGCATACAAGAGTGTAGAATTATTAAGACTTCTTAAAAGACACGGCGCAAATGTCAAGGTGTTTATGACTGAGAATTCTGAGGCGTTTGTTGGTCGGCTGACTTTTGAAGCATTATCAGGCCGGCCGGTCTGCTCAAGTCTTTTTGAGAAAGCTGGAAGCAGAAGCGGGCATATAGTAGAACACATAGATTGGGCCGAGAAGGCAGACGCCCTGGTTATAGCTCCTGCAACAGCAAATATTATTGGCAAGATAGCAAATGGAATAGCAGATGATGCTCTTAGCACACTGGTACTTGCAGTTACATCTCCGGTGATAATTTGTCCTTCCATGAATACAAATATGTACCGGAATAGGGCGCTTCAAAGAAATCTTGATAGATTAAGGGAGGATGGACTTTTTGTCATAGAACCGGAGTCCGGAGAACTTGCTTGCGGTACAAGCGGGCCAGGCCGCCTTCCTGAACCTGAATATATACTCGACAGGTTATTATTCCGCCTTTCACCAAAAGACCTGGAAGGTAAAAATATACTTGTAACTGCCGGCCCGACTCAGGAATACATTGATCCGGTCAGGTTCCTGAGCAACCCATCCTCAGGCAAGATGGGTTATTCGATTGCGGGAGCTGCTGAGAAAAGAGGGGGCAGGGTTGTCCTTGTAACAGGCCCCACAAGCCTTTCAGACCCGTTAAATGTAACTGTAATCAGGGTGGGTTCTGCGGAGGATATGGCCATTGCTGTGTTTGAGCATATGGAACATGCAGATATTATTATAAAAGCAGCGGCGGTTTCAGATTACAGACCAGTTGATCCTTGTCAGCAGAAAATTAAGAAGAAAAAGGATGAAATGGTTTTATCTTTGCAAAGAAATCAGGATATACTGGAAGAACTTGGCAGGAGAAAAGAGAACCGGTTACTTGCAGGATTTGCAGCAGAAACAGAGAACCTTGAAAAAAACTCAGTTGACAAGCTTGTTAGAAAGAATCTTGATATAATTGTCGGTAACCTTGTCGGCCAGCCCTCATCCGGATTTGGCTCAGATACCAACAAAGTTACGTTTTTTTATAAAGACGGGACAACCGAGTCTTTTCCTGAAATGGAAAAAGACGAGGTTGCAAATATTCTTCTTGATCGGATTGTCACTATATTGAGCCAATGAAATGGCTGCATATACTTCATGCGGCGATCCGCTGGGGAACAAAGCAGGCATAAAAACCAAATAACTATAGACTTTCAGATAATTAATTTCGCTAAGAAATGAAACAAAATATGAGGTAAATAATGAGTGCTTTGAATACGATAGAAATTTCCCAGGATATATTAGATTCAGCCAGGCTGACAGTAAATGATCTGAAAGTAGAAATAGCAATCAGTTTATACTCTCAGGGTCGACTCTCAGTTGGCAAGGCACGTGAGCTGTGTGGCATGTCATTATGGGAATTTCGTCAGTTGCTTGCTTCTCGCCGCATTTCACCGCATTATGACGTGGAT
>JAIVWD010000204.1:0-6520 GCA_049190315.1 Deltaproteobacteria bacterium
AACCGCAGAAATACATGGAGTATTTTGAGGATTAAAATTTAAGCTTGACGCAGAAATTGGAAAAATTAGCAGTTTTCGTTCAGGCACTAGTTAGACTGAAGGGATCTGCTCGACAATCGAACTACGAGCCGGCCAAATAGTTTTGCGACATGGTACAGAAAAGTCGAAAATATACGAAAAAGCAGTATGAATATATCTGTAATTTGCGAAAAACTCGTTGACAAAAATAAATATCCTCATATAATGCTTTTATGAAGCGAACAATCTATGCAAAGCTACTTGAATGGAAAGATGCTGCCGCACGCTTTCCCCTCATTCTGAAAGGAACGCGTCAGGTTGGGAAGAGCTATATTCTTCAAGCCTTCGGGGAAAACGAGTTTTCCGATTGCCATATCTTCAATTTTGAGAAGGATAAAAAGCTGTCAACGGCATTTGAAGCCGATTTGAACCCGGAAAGAATACTAACTGAGTTATCCATCTATTCCGGCAAAAGGATTGATATTGCCAAAGATCTTGTCATATTTGATGAAATCCAGGAATGCCCCGGAGCCCTGACATCCTTAAAATATTTTTGCGAAAAAATGCCTCAACTTGCGCTTTGCTGCGCCGGTTCACTGATCGGGGTTAAGTTGTCTTCAGGATCTTTCCCTGTGGGTAAGGTCGATTTCCTGAAACTATACCCGTTGAATTTTGAAGAATTTCTCATGGCATTGAATGATGAGGTCTCATTGGAGTTGTACCAGGATTCAGACAAGGTTGATTCCTTCTCAGAAATAGCCCATCAGAGGCTGTGGAATCGGTTGCGGGAATATTATGTCACAGGCGGAATGCCGCAGGTTGTTTCAACCTATTTGACTTATAATAGGGATGATCTTTTTGAAGCAATGAAAAGGGCAAGGGATGTTCAGGAAAAGCTGGTTGAGAGCTACAATAACGACTTTGCGAAGCATTCAGGCAAGATCAATTCAATACATATTGTGTCCGTATTCGAGAATGTACCTGTGCAGCTTTCTGCAAATATTGACGGGTCAGTCAAAAAATACAGATTTAAAGGGGTAATTCCCAGGAAAAAAGGTTATGCGGAACTGCAGGGTCCCATTGCCTGGCTGGAAAAGTCCGGGCTAATTCTAAAAGTTAAGGTATGCAAAAGGGCTGAGATACCCCTGGAATCCTTTTGCAGAGAAAATATGTTCAAGCTGTTTTTATTTGATATTGGTCTCCTCGGGTGTATGCTGGATCTACCGGTTAGCCTCATCCACTCACAAGATTACGGCATTGCAAAAGGGTATCTCGCAGAGAATTTCGTTGCCCAGGAATTTACTGCTTCAGGTGTTTCAAGGCTGTACTCATGGACGGAGGGGACTTCTGAAATTGAGTTCATAAGGGTTATTGACGATGCCCTTGTACCGGTAGAGGTTAAATCCGGGACCCGAACACATGCAAAAAGCCTGCGGCAGTATATCTTGAAGTATTCACCGAAAAGGGCCGTCAAGATATCCGGAAAACCGTTGAGCAGGATCAGGAACCAGGTTATTCAGAACTATCCGCTCTATCTCGCTGCAAAGATATGATCGGCGCAGTCTCCAGCGTGATTTAAAAGGTTTGCTGGATAAAGAACTTATAACCTAAATTGAGCGATTTTTTACTCGATCTGTACCAATCTCTTGCGCATCAAGGGTTTGCGAAAAGTCTCAACATATCCATTGGTATACCTACGCTTTTCGCAAACCTTGCTGCATCAAGATCTTAGCACATTTCTTCGCAAAAAATCGCTCAACTTAGGTATAAATGAGATTGGTGATAGAGCAACAGATTCAACACGTCACTATGTTTGGCCAAGCTGTGACATCAAGCTGTGACGTTACTACGACATCTGCTGTGACACGTTCTTCAGATTATAAGTTTCTCATGCCTTCGTTTGTTTTTGTGCTGTTGCCAAAAAAAGCCCGGAGAGTTATTTTGAAGTTAGTTGGGGTGAATTCAGGTGACAACGTTTAAAATCGGTTGACATAAGCACAAATGCGGTGTACACATAAAGTGTACTATTAATTATGGAGGCCATTATGTTGGAAGTCAATGTTAAGGACGCCCGCAGCAATTTTAGTTCATTGCTTGATAAAGTTGAGCGAGGCGAGGAGATTATTATAAAACGTCATGGTAAAAAGATTGCATGTCTTGTTTCATCAGGTGTCAAAGACCGGCTCCCAAGCCTTAATAAATTTCGATCTTCTGTTAAGATAACCGGAAAACCATTGAGCAAAGTTGTGACTGATTTAAGAGATGGGGAGCGGTACTGATGGTATATTTTGATACGAGTGTTTTAGTTGCCTATTATTGCCCTGAACCTATCAGTGGGCAGGTAGAAAAGAAGATAAGAAAGATAAAACAACCGGCAATCAGCCCATTGACTGAAGTAGAGCTTGTTTCGGCAATTTCAAGAAAAATCCGGGAAAAGGGTTTGTCCCGGGAAGACGGCAATAGAGTAATTGGTCGATTTCAGTCACACATTAAAAATAGATTGTTCAGATGGATTCCAGTTGAGCACCAGCATTTTCAAATGGCAAAAAACTGGATCTCTCAATTCAATACTCCTCTCAGGACATTAGATGCTCTCCATCTTGCTATTGCGTCCATAAACAATTTAAATTTATTTACTGCGGATTTCAAACTTGCAGAATCAGCAAGGCTCTTTGGAGTTGAAGTGGTTATGATCGGGAACACATAAGGGGCTCGCTCCTGCGTGGGCACGCATAATCGGTATCAATTATTTCCCATCAAGAAATAGACAAGGAATATCTTGATAGTATAGGAATTTCCATTTTATGCCTAATGAATTCGGCATGATAGGATAAATAAGTAAAAAGTGCCTAAAGTGAGCTAAAGTGCCTAAAATGCCTAAAGTTATGGTACGCCTTCGGCGTGCTATATATTTTCAGTGCTTGATTATAACTTCAGCCGGAAATAAAGTGAGCAAGGTTGTATGGTAAAAAAATTAAAACCGGCAGCGCCAAAGGCGCATTCCTTAACTTTAGGCACTTTAATATACTTTAGCTCACTTTAGGCACTTATGTTCGCACCGAAGGTGCGCTAATTTAATAGCTTTTCGTTCAGACACTATTTAGGAAACGATGTGATAGAGAACAGTGCGTTTGAAAGGTGATGCAGAAATGATTAAAGTAACCTGTTTAGACGATTCAAAACTTCTGGTCAATGCGGAAAAGATACAATCCTTGAAGGAGGCTCCGGATACCGTCATTACTTTTACTAACAAGGCGAGCATGATTGTTAAAGAGTCTGTGGAAGAACTTTCCAGAAAAATTATTGAGTATCGTCGTTCAGTCCGCATTAAGCCTCTGATTAATCCGGAAATTTCTTATGGTTTTTCTATTCCGATCAACTGAGTGGCTTTTCGAGGTATAAGGGCTCGGTAAGAACGTCAAAAAGTTGACAATCGTCAATAATTGGTTGAGTGGTGACGACCACTCGACCAATGGACCAATCATCTCAGACACGGACAAACAAGTTTGTCCATGCCACCCCAATCATCCAATCATCTAATCATCTAATCATCCAGAAACCAATCTCATGGCACAACACTTGCTTTAACCTAACCAGATAGAGACCTTAACGACTCAGGTTCACGGTTCCAGAGTTCACGGTTCAAGGTTAGAAATTAAGGCAACCAACCGTGAACCTAACAACAGAGGAGATTTTCGTTGGATATTGCAACACTCATGGGTATCATCGTTGCTTTTGGTTTAGTAATCACTTCAATTCTTATGGGTGGTCCCGGAGCATGGTTTATTAATTATCCATCCATCATGATTGTTCTTGGAGGGACCATGGGGGCAACGCTCGTTGCTTATCCCCTTTCAGAGGTGCTGAGTGTGTTTGGAGTGGCAAGAAATGTCTTTCTCTACAGCGGCCAGTCAGCCGGCAAACTGGTTCCTGTAATTGTGGATTTTGCCAAAAAGGCCAGGCAAGAGGGTATTCTCTCATTTGAGTCGCAACTGAAAGATATGGAAGATCCCTTCCTGGCTAAAGGGATGCGGTTGGCTATAGATGGAATGGAATCAAATTCGATAGAAGAGGTCCTGAGTACGGAGATAGCATATGTAGAAGAACGGCACAGATTAGGCGCCGAGATATTTTCTACCATGGGAGCATTTGCTCCTGCAGTCGGGATGTTGGGAACCATTATTGGTTTGGTGCAGATGTTAATGCAGATGGAAGATCCGAGCAGCATCGGAGCTCCAATGGCAGTGGCTCTGCTAACGACTTTTTATGGCACGCTTCTGGCAAACCTCCTTTTTTTACCTATTGCCGGAAAACTCAAAACCAGAAGCAAGCAGGAAATACTGGTAAAAAATATGGTGATTGAGGGGATTATATCGATTCAGTCCGGCGACAACCATCGTATTGTAGAGCAAAAGCTTAAAGCCTTTCTTTCACCCAAATTATTTGGAGAAGAAAATGAGCAGAAAGCGTAAGAATACTAAATCACAAGATAATGATGAGCTTTCTTCCGGAGGCTGGGAAGTAGTATATTCCGGTTTTGTTCTCATCCTTCTTTGCTTTTTTATTATGCTGTGCTCGTTTTCATCTATGGAGGAAGCAAAAGTTATGAGGTTTGTGAAGTCGTTTGCAAGCGCTGTCAGCATACTGCCGGGAGGTCTTGACTTTGAATCCGGTAAAGAGGTATTGCCTCCTTCGCCGGATATTGTTGATATGGAAAGTGGATTTGCTAAGCTCTTTGGAGATTTAAGAAAACTCACATGTGATCTTGGTCTGGAAGGAGACGTAAATCTTTCTTTTTCTAAGAAAGAGCTTGTGATGAGATTATCCGACACTTTCATGTTCGATCTCGGTGTCGCAGAGATATTGCCGGAAGCTATTCCGTTGCTGAAGAAACTTGCTTTTATTATATCTAAAACGTCCTATCCCGTGCGTGTCGAAGGACATGCTGATAATCTTCCTATTCATACCGAAAAATTTCCTTCAAACTGGGAACTGTCAACCGCACGTGCGGTAAATATCCTGAGGTATTTTACGGAGAACGAGAAAATTCCCATGCAAAGATTATCAGCCGTAGGGTTTGGAGAGTTTCAGCCTATCTTTGTCAATGATAGCCCTGAGCACAGAGCCAAGAACCGGAGAGTGGAAATTGTTTTTGTTAGAGAGAAACATGAACAGACAAGCCTGGCCGAGTAAGGAAATGGATGATTCGTTGATTAGATGATTGGTGGATTGGGGAAATAGTCGAGTAGAAAAATGAAAACTATTTAGCCACAAAGGCACCAAGGCACCAGGAAGGGATATGATTGATAAATTGAGGAATTGCGAATTGAGGAATTAAAATCAATAGAATGCCTTCAATTCCTAAATTCCCCAATTGTGAATTTTATATTATAATCTTTGTGTCTTTGAGCCTTTGTGGCTACCTTAGCGGTTACAAAAAATGAAAAAAAAGAAAAAAATAAATGCCGGGAATAAAGGTCCAGGATGGCTTACAACCTTTAATGACCTGATGACTCTTCTTATGGTTTTCTTTGTCATGTTATTTACGATGAGCAGCATTGATGTTAAGAAGTTAAAGGAATTTCAATATGCTCTGCAAAGCGGCCTCGGAGTTTTGAAAGAGGGACAAAGAGTATCAGTTGGACTGATAGAGACACCTTTTCCTTCTGAAATGGAAAGTGTGACGACTCTGGAGGAGATTGAAGAAGAGGTGCCGGATGAAATCCGGGATTTTGTCAAAACTTTTGATTCCGAGCCTGAAATTACAGCTACCTACACGAAAAAGGGCGTGCTTATCACCCTCAGCAACACCATTCTTTTTCAATTCGGAATGGCTGATATTAATCCGGAAAGTTTTCCTGTTTTAGATAAAATAGCTGCCATAATCAGCAAAACGTCGGAATCTGTTCGCGTTGAAGGACATACTGATAATCTTCCTATTCATACCGAAAAATTTCCTTCAAACTGGGAACTTTCAATCAAGCGGGCCGTAAATGTAGTAAAGTACTTTGTTGGGATTGGGAAAATACCTCCCCAAAGATTGTCGGCAGTAGGTTATGGAGAATCAAAACCCCTTTTTCCCAACGATACAACGGAACATAGAGCCGCGAACCGGAGAGTGGAGATTCTACTGGAAATGGAGGGCGAGGGCTAAAATGACAAGAAAGATGCTGGTTTTATTTATTATCATTCCTCTAATATTTGTGAGTGTTGGGGCAGTTTCTTTTGTTGTCTGGAACAAGACATCCTTTTTCAGCTCTCAGACCGGAAAAGAGTCAGAATCAGAAAAAGTGCCTGAAAATAATAGTGAGGTAATAAGGTCCGTATATTCTCTTGACACTTTTATCGTCAATCTTGCTGATAAAGGCGGAAGACGGTTCTTAAGGGTTACGATGGATCTGGAGTTAAAAGATGAAAGTCTTGCCGGAGAAATAGATAAACGGCTTTCTCAGATAAGGGACAGCATTTTTATGATAATTCCCACTAAAAGATTTGAAGATAT
>JAIVWD010000205.1:0-6487 GCA_049190315.1 Deltaproteobacteria bacterium
TAATTACAAAATCAATCAGAATCATTGCCAGCACTAACAGCACCGCAATATTTATAAATATATTAGTTTTTATTCCTCGATAAAACACATCAATCCTAAGAAATTATATAGAACCCAAACTAAGCGTTTCAAATGGTATCAAATCAAAAACCCCTTGTTAGCCCTCATGCTACACAATCAATCAAAGACTGCAGGGTGGCTGCGCCGGTTGGCGTGAACAGCCAAACGAATGCACCGCAGTTCAGCAAAACCGTTACCCAGAAAACTAAGCGGAAAGATTGTTTCTTGGACTTGTGGCGCAACTTTTGTTGAGCGACAAGTGCTCCTGGCCAGCCCCCAGCCAGTGATAGCAAGTGCAGGGTGCTTTCTTGGGTTCGCCAGACTCCTTTCTTGGCTGCCGATTTATCTACTGCGTACATAATGAAAGTGAGTAGGCTAACGACCATATAAAGGACAAAAATCAAGGGTGGTATTTGGGCTGTAAGAACAGAGACACCGACAATGACGAGAAAGAAAGCAGCACCAATGACTGACAGTGAATCATTCTTCCGTTTTGTCTTTTCTGGAAGTCGATCGCCAGCCAATGTGGCCTTTACAGCGCATGGCCGGCCTTGCTTATCGGTAGACAAGGCGTAGGTTACCATCTGATTAATCTCGGGACGCCGATTGCGGTTGCTGAAGACTTTGATATGAACGAAGACCTGTTTTCCACCAACGATAGGCGTGATAAATCCAAATCCCTTCCCGTCGTTCCAAGACGTTATTTTTCCTTTAGTACGCATATTGCTTGTCTTTTTGGGCTAACCATTAAATGTTAAGAAATAAATCAGTAATATTTGATATTAACAGGTCGTTTCTTGATTGTTGTAATATCTTAATATTGCACTGTTTTTAATGAAAATGCAAGACTTAATCCTAAGCGAGATAGGGAGGGAAGCGGGAATATGGAACGCTTAAGGCGGGAAGCTTCACTCAGAAAATCAATTGCAATACTCTGCAAGCATTTAAGCCGCTACATCATGGTTCATTGTTATGCGTAGCCTTTCTTTTTCTCCCATTCTCTTGCAGCATCTTCCGTAGTACGACGTCCAACTTGGAAAATATGACCATCAGCCCACTTTTGTTTATGCTCTTGTTCACGACGTTCTATGTTGTCTGTAATTCCACCATGGACAATTTTGTTTTTGATCTTCAAATAGTATTTATAAGTATCTCTTGGTTTTGCCATATCAAACTCCTTTTAAAGATTGAAATTCTCGCATATCCTGTCCCCTTCATATTTGAAGGTCGTCAGAGTATGCATATGAAATAATCTGACCATCGTAGGTCTCTTTGTACCCTTTTTCATTATGAGAAAAGTCTTTGATGCCCTTCGCACCAAAATTTTGAAAATACTCCTTAACCTCGCTTAATGTTTTTACCTCAGAATTTGAAAAAACCGACAAGACTGAATCTTTATCGGCATAGAACATTTCGCCAACATATTCCCCAAAATTAACCTCATCAACACTAATTGCTTTTTCTTCATTTTCCAGAGTTGCAAAATAGTATCTATATTTATCAGGCACAGGGCCAAACTTAAGATGAACATACCGAACACCGGTGATCGAAGAAGCATAATTCTTATAATGTTTAAAATCAGCATAAAACAAGAGTTTGCAAAGCTTTGTTTTTAAGACGCCACCTACGCAAAAGAAAATAATGGCCTGGAAAAGCCTGTTAATGTTCAGCTCTTTAAAACCACTTAGAATGTCTGGGCTATATTTGCCGAAATGCTCTGAATAAATAAAAGGGAATGAATGTGTTTCTTCTACAGCATTTTCTAACAATCCAATAAGTTTTTTTCTTTTCTCTTCAGCTAAAAAATCGCCTTGCAGTTCAATAAGGCTGAGAAGATTGCGCGGATCTTTTATCATCTCTAAAATTGTATTATGAGTGCTATCCTGAAGAGCACCATTTTCATAACGACTTAAGGTTGCATCTCCCCAGCCTAAGAGTTTGCAGAATTCCTTTTGGGTTAATCCATGTCTCTGCCTTAGTTCCCGAATCTCTTTAGGTTGCATCATCCCATGACGGCGACGATATTCTTTGTATGCCAGAGCCAAAGGATCATGTTTTGATTTAGGGTCATCAAATTCAGCGCCACATTCCAAGCACTTATAGTATTCCACAGGAACATTTATACCATCACCCTTAACAATAATGCCTTCGGTAGTTTTAATATGTTGAAGCTCGGTCTTTTTTTCACAGTTCGGACAAATATTCTTCATGTTTTTCACCTCCTCTATTTGCATTAATTGGGTATGCACTTAACTCAAGCTGTTTGCCTTTAACTATTTGAATTCAAAAAATATTTGGACATTTCTTGAATAAAAACGAGAAAACTGGAAATTCATATATATTCAAGTAGATACCTACTTTTAACTTGAGTTAAGTGCATACCCAATTTGCATTATTTATATGGGTAACCAAGGGGGTACTCAGCAGCATGAAATGAGATACACTTGGCAATCTTATGAGTCCCAACTTGTGCGATTTTCAGCTTGATATAAACCTCACTGCCTGCAATCTCCTTACCAAATACCCATATATCACCCGGCCTATCCTTGTCTGGCTGAGGGCCCTTGCAATAATCCGTCACTGATAGTCCGAGTATTTCGACTTTGCAAGCCTCCTTTGTTAATCCTAAATCAACTAGTGTTTTCTGATGCTCAAGGCGGTTGACTACATACAGGCCCCCTTCTTGAACTAACTGTTTAAATTTCTTAAGAAAAAGTGCGATTTTCAATTGGGATAGATCAACCAAACAACATAACACCTCCTACTATAAAGACATTTTGGAAAAATTATATATCATATGATAAATTTGTCAAGAAAAAATTATCATATGATAAAAAGTGCCGTAGTGTTTGAAGGATTTGTCTGAAGACCAAATGGAATTTTAAAAAGTTTACTTAATTGATTTTGCTTTCTCTAATCTATTTCGTACTAATTGCACAACTGCCTCATAAACCGCATCTCGCTCACCTTGTGTTAAGCCGAGAATGTCGAAAATGATGTTGTCGAGATAGCACGGCGGTCGGGTTGCAAAAAGTCTTCCTCAATTTTCAGCAGATTCCGTTTTCGCATGCTATTAAAAATCTTTTCTATTTCTTTTTTTAAATCGGAGGGTGCTTACGGGACATCAGTTTATAAGTTTGGATCGTCAAGGAGTGAATATTGATTTTCTTTTGCAATTTTTTCACCCATTATTTTTTACTGCCCAATATTAAATGTTAAGAAATAAATCAGTGATATTTGATATTAACAGGTCGTTTCTTGATTGTTGTAATGTCTTAATATTGCGTTGTTTTTAATGAAAAAGCAAGAATTATATAATCCAAAAGACCTTGAAAACTTATGGATCAGGTGCGGTGATATCAGCTCGTGACATATTCGGGTTAAGAACGTAGCGGGTTTTAGATGCGATGAACGGATATTGAGCGACAGTGATTTTGTTATGAAAGGCTTCTCTCAAGCAAATAAGAAGTACATCTGGCAGCATGAACCCCAAACCCCATAGTGCGGATGCGGTGTGGTAGGATTAGGCAATCTTTCGGCCCAACAAATTATTATCTAATTCAAGAGTGTAAGATAATATGGTTCTAATATCTATCTTACTGGATGCTTTAAGAATCTCTATACCGACTAATTTACCTTCCGAGGTTGTATCTAAATTTACACCCTCTGAAATTTCTATAACTCCATCTGGAATTTTCTCACTGAGTTTTAGATACAAAGCATCTACTTCATCATCATAATATACTTTCATTGTTTTCTCCCTTTTTTCAAAGGATAATTTGTTATCACTGTCACAATTTCACCTTCAACAGCCACAGCAATTTTCAGGGGAAGCTCAAACCCTATGACATCTTCTATAATCTCATGTTCTCCCTGAGACAGCTCTATGCCTTCCAGAATCTTTATTACAGTTGACTCTGGAATTTTATATAGTTTGGCTCTTCTTCTTGCGTGATGTGAAAATTCTACTTTCACTTGATGAATACCTTTTTTGATTTTAATTGTATAGTATATATACACATTGTTTTTAATGAAAAAGCAAGAATCATATAATCCTAAGCGAGATAGGGAGAAGCGGAAATATTGGAGCTACAAATGTGGAAGAAAAAAAGAGATAAATCAACACATTTTGTAACTACTCATGTAGTCAGACTGAAGCTGTTTAGGCTGAAGGCTGAAGGGGTCAGAAAAGCACGATTGCCGTACTTTAGCGGAAACATCTGATTCTTGTACCAAACATGGCTTCAAAATACACTTTTTCCTAACAGTCTTCAGCCTTCAGCCTATCCACCTGAGTAGTTACTATATTTTTATCTTGTTTTTCGAGAAAATTTGATTTGGCATAGAGTTGAAAACAAGATGAAAATAAAAGGATTTGACTTTTATATAGTGACGTATGAATAAAGTTATACTTTTATGTTTTGATCAACAGTAAGCCGTGAACAGTTACAAAATCTTGTTTATCCTGTTATCCTGTCAAAATTTTTTTAAAGGGCTAACATGTTACGATATTTCTTATTATTATGAAATCTCAGCAAACAAACACATGTAAAGGTGTAATACTTGTTTCTATGCCCTGGTCACTTTTCAGCCGCCCATCCATTCAGATAGGCGCTCTGAAAGCATATTTAAAATTACAGTTCCCCTGTCTCAATATTGCGGCTCATCACTTTTATTTAAAGGTGGCTGAGACTATAGGCTATAAATCATATCACTCTATTTCAGAAAGTACCTGGCTTGCTGAAACTATATATGCTGCAATGTTATCCCCTGAAAAATTTAAAACTATTGAAAAGATCTTTTATAGGGAAGCTGGAGTTAAGCCTCTGTTTCACAAATTAAGTTTTAAAGATCTTGTTTCAAAGGTAAGAAAGGTTACCGATTCTTTTATTGAAAGCATAAACTGGAATAAATTTTGTCTTGCAGGGTTTTCTGTAAGTCAGTGTCAGTTGACTTCCTCGCTTTATATAATTAAGCAAATAAAAATAAAACATCCTGCCCTTAAAATTGTATTAGGAGGTTCGACATTTGCAGGTGCATCAAAAGAGCTGTTTAAGTTAATCCCGGAGATAGATTTCGTGGTCAAAGGCGAAGGAGAGTTACCTTTAAGCCAATTAGTACATCACCTCGGCATTTCTAAAACAGATAAAATCCCTTCCATTAAAGGTGTAATCTCAAGAGAATCCATAGAAAATGATAATTCAGATATATTCTATCAAATGGAAACACTAAGCACCCTCCCAATGCCTGACTTTGACGATTATTTTGACCTGCTTCAAACATTTGGTTCAAATAAAACTTTTTTCCCCACTATTTTATGTGAAATTTCCAGGGGATGCTGGTGGCGCTATGCACAAAGATCAAAAAAAATCAAGGGATGCGCTTTTTGCAATCTGAATCTGCAATGGGATGGCTATAGATCAAAAGGTTATTCTAAAGTGGTTTCCGAAGTTGATAACCTTACTTCAAAGTATAAAACACTTTCCGTGGCCTTTACTGATAATGCTCTTCCGGTTAAAGAGTCTAAAAAAGTTTTTACTCAACTGAAAGAGCTTAAAAAGGATTTTCGTTTTTTTTCTGAAATACGAGCTACAACAACCATGGAAAATCTTAAAATAATGCGTGATGCGGGAATGAGTGAAGTACAGATCGGCATAGAGTCGCTCAGCACCAGGCTGCTCAAAAAAATTAATAAAGGAACCACAGCTATACAAAATTTAGAAATTATGAAAAATTGCGAACAGTTGGGAATTGTTAATAACTCAAATCTTATACTTCAATTCCCAGGTAGTGATAAGGATGATGTTGAAGAAACGCTGCGAAATTTGGAATTTGCGGCTCCATTTCGTCCTTTGCGCCAGGTTAATTTTTGGCTGGGCCTTGAAAGTCCGGTATGGCAAAACCCACAACAATTCGGAATTAAAGCATTATATAACCACCCCCGCTATGCGGATCTATTGCCACAAAATATATCTTCTTCGATGCGATTTTTAATACAAGCATATAGAGGTGATCTTGGGTGTCAGAAAAAACTTTGGAAGCCTGTCAAACAAAGGATAAAAGCCTGGAAGATGGAATATGAAGCTCTTCACAATAATTCTATTTTCGAGCCGATTCTCAGTTTTCTGGATGGTCGGGATTTTCTCATAATAATTCAAAAACAACTTAATGATAGAACATTAACTCACCGTCTTAAAGGAAAATCCAGGGAAATTTATCTTTTCTGCCGGCATCACCGATCAATAAAAAAAATATTAGAGCATTTTCCTGAATTGTCAGATGATAAGATTATTTCTTTTCTCCGAATAATGGTAAACAAGAAATTAATGTTCGAAGAAAATGAAAATTACCTTAGCCTGGCTGTCCCAAAATAAAAAACCCGGAACCAAAACGGTTCCGGGTTTATAAAATTTTTCGGCAGCGACCT
>JAIVWD010000206.1:0-6462 GCA_049190315.1 Deltaproteobacteria bacterium
CATTCTCGCGAAGGCGGGAATCCAGTGCTTTTTCGGATTTTCTGGATTCCCGTTTTCACGGGAATGACGTTTGGTGCCAGAACTTATTGAGAAGTTACATATAAAACTATCCAAAATTAACAATGCCGTGAATTTTTACCTTTATAATTTTTTAGATATTGGAAACATATAAACATGCCCGAAACTCAAGACAAATATATAAAAGCTCTTATGGATATCAGCAGGGCCATTACTTCCGACCTGTATCTGGAAGATCTCCTTAAGCTTATTGTTATGGTTACGGCAAGGGTAACCGGAGTTGAAATTTGTTCATTGTGGCTTATAGACGAAAGGGTTAATCCCACAATGATACGACTAAAAGCTTCTCAAACTATTGACCCTGAGTATATGAAAGACAGATCACTAAACATGGATGAAGGAGTTGTCGGCTTTGTGGCTACTCATAAGAGGCCGCTGATTGTCGAGAATGTACTTGATGAGCCTAGATTCAAGGAAAAAGAAATGGCAAAGAAACTTGGGCTCGTATCAATGGTTAGCGTGCCTCTTCAAGTCAAGGATGAAAAAGTGATAGGCGTATTAAACTGTTTTACAGCAAGCCGGCATAAATTTTCTGAAACAGAAGTCAACTTGATAATTACTGTGGCAAATCAGGCGGCTGTGGCGATACTTAATACGGAACTCATGGTAAAAACCAAGGTTGTCCAGGAGGAACTTGAAACGCGCAAGCTGGTAGAACGTGCAAAGGATGTCCTCATGAACCGGCGGAATAAAACCGGAGAGGAGGCATATCGCTGGATTCGAAAGCGCAGCATGGATACCCGCAAATCAATGCGTTGTGTTGCTGAGGCGATCATTCTTTCAGAGGAGCTTGAATAAGTTTTACCCCAGTTCAAGGCAATCTTTGGAAAGTTTTTTGTCGAATTCTACAGGATAGCATCCATCAAAACATGCCTTGCAGAATTTGTTTTCAGGGTCGGTAAAGCCTGTCGAGTTCAGAAGACCTTTAATGCTGAGATAATTAAGGGAGTCCAGGTCCAGGAAATTTTTAAGTTCTTCAATTGACTTGTTTGAGGCAATCAGCTCACCTCTCGTTGAAAAATCAATTCCGTAATAGCATGGAAAGCAATGGGGCGGGCAGCTTACGCGCATGTGCACACGTTTTACGCCAAGCTTGCGCAAAGCTTTGACTCTTGTTTTAACTGTGGTTCCCCTGATTATGGAGTCTTCAATTATTATAATATCTTTTCCTTTCAGAAGCTCTTTTATGGGATTGAGCTTTATTCTTACTCCAAAATCACGCATACTCTGGGTCGGCTGGATAAAAGTTCTTCCCACATAGTGATTTCGTATCATAGCCATTTCAAAGGGAATTCCTGTTTCCTCCGAGTACCCCAAGGCTGCATAGGTGCCTGAATCAGGAAACGGCATTACAAGGTCGGCATCAACAGGAGCTTCTTTGGCTAAACATCTGCCGTGCGCTTTTCTCATCAGATAGACATTTTGCCCGAATATTATACTGTCCGGTCTTGCAAAATAAATGAACTCAAAAATGCAGAAAGAGCGTTTTGGTGTATCCGGCGCTTTAATGCTTTTTATGCCGTCTTTGCTTATTATTACTATTTCACCCGGGTCGATTTCACGTACAAATTCAGCTTGAATAAGATCCAGGGCGCATGTTTCTGAAGCCAGTACATAATGCCCGTTCAGTTTTCCGAGGCACAGCGGCCTGAATCCGTTTGGATCCTTGATGCCGATTACTTCTCCTTTGCTCGTAAGCGCGACAAATGAAAAAGCTCCCTTTAATCTTGACACAGTTTTTATTAGAGCATTTTCAAAGCCATGTTTTATGTTTCTAACAAAAAGATGGAGAAAAATTTCGCTGTCCATAGTGGTCTGAAAAATCGAGCCTGACTCCTCAAGCTCATTCTTCAGTTGCCGAGCATTCACGAGGTTTCCGTTATGGGCTACGGCATATGATTTGTTTTTGTGACGGACTGCAAATGGCTGGGCATTTGAAATTATTGAACTCCCGGTTGTGGAATAACGCACATGCCCTATAGCGCTGCCTCCTTTTAATGTTTCCAGATGATCTACTTCAAAAACATCTGGTACAAGGCCCATGCCTTTATGCACAGCAATATCATTGCCATTATCATTTGCAACAGCTATGCCCGCACTTTCCTGCCCTCTGTGCTGAAGAGCATACAGGCCAAAATAGCAGAGCTTTGCAGCTTCGGGATGGTCATATATCCCAAATACTCCGCAGGCCTCTCGTGGTTTATCTAAAAAATCCATTTTATATTAGCTCTATTTTTTATGGTTTTAATTTGATTATTCGAAAACCTAAGCTGGACAAGCCAGAACCAAATTGAATATTGAATATTGACGATTGAAGATTTGTGGTATCGCTTCGCTCTATCATTTTAATTAAAATCGATAGGATTCCTTAAATTTTCAATATTCAATCGTCAATATTCAATTGTTTACGTATTCCTGAATACATTTTACAGAAAGTTTTTTTCTAATAAGCGCTGCAATACCTTTACATATTGCATTTGCTCCGGCTATAGTTGTTGTATATGGGATGTTGAATTTAATGGCAGCGCGTCTTATGTGATATCCATCGCATTTTGTTTTTTCCCCTGAGCCTGTATTTATAATCAGATGAACTTCATTGTTCTTAATTGCATCTATTACATGCGGACGTCCTGCTGAAACCTTGTTTACTACAATATTCGGTATGTCATGGTTTTCTAAAAACCTGGAAGTTCCACTGGTTGCCATAATCTTGAATCCCATTTCATGAAATTGGGATGCAACATCAGTTACTGCTGTTTTGTCATGGTCTTTTACGCTTATGAAGACCATTCCCGAAGTCGGCAGATTGTATCCGGCTCCGAGCTGGGATTTTGCATAGGCATGGCCAAAATCCGAATCTATTCCCATTACTTCTCCGGTTGATTTCATTTCCGGCCCAAGAAGTGCGTCAACATCCGGCAGCCTTGAAAAAGGAAGAACAGCCTCTTTGACTGAAACATGTAAAGGAGTTTTTTCAGAGGTGAGTCCCAGGTCTTTTAGAGTTCTGCCAAGCATTACTTTTGTGGCCAGTTTTGCAAGGGGAACGCCGGTTGCCTTGCTGACAAAAGGAATTGTTCTTGAAGCTCTGGGGTTAACTTCCAGGACAAAAAGCCGGTTATCTTTTATAGCATACTGAACATTCATTAAGCCTGTGACATTTAACTCTGATGCCATGGCTATTGTAGCGTTCCTGATTTCATTGAGAGTTTGAGCGTTAAGGCTGTAAGGGGGGAGGACACATGCTGAATCGCCTGAATGTACACCTGCTTCTTCTATATGCTCCATAATCCCGCCGATTATAGTTGTTTTCCCATCAGAAATGGCATCTACATCAACTTCGACAGCATCTTCTAAAAATTTATCAATAAGCACAGGATGTTCAGGAGATGCAATGATTGCAAGCCTTGTAAAAGTTTCAAGTTTACTGCGGTCATAGACAATTTTCATCGCCCTTCCTCCAAGTACATAGGAAGGTCGCACAATTACGGGATATCCTATCTTTTCTGCCGCTTTTACGGCTTCTTCTACCGATATTGCAGTACTGTTTTGCGGCTGAACGAGCCCAAGTTTTTTTAACATTGCCTGAAAAAGTTTGCGATCTTCAGCGCGGTCAATGCTTTCCGGCTGTGTGCCGAGAATAGGGACACCGGCCTCAGATAAAGGCACGGAAAGATTCAGGGGGGTCTGGCCCCCAAACTGGACAATGACGCCCATAGGCTTTTCTGTCTCCACGATGTGGAGAACATCTTCTTTTGTAAGAGGTTCAAAATAAAGCTTGTCAGACGTGTCATAGTCTGTGCTGACTGTTTCAGGGTTGCTGTTTACCATTATGCTCTCAACGCCTTCTTCTTTAAGCGCAAATGAAGCATGAACACAGCAGTAATCAAACTCAATTCCCTGGCCGATTCTGTTTGGGCCGCCGCCCAGGATCATAACCTTTTTCCTGTTTGAAACTCTGGCTTCGTTTTCTGTTTCATATGTTGAATAAAAATATGGAGTAGCGGCCTTGAATTCAGCAGCACAGGTATCAACCAGTTTATATACCGGATTTATATTAAGGGATTTACGATACTTCTTTATACTGTTTTCACTGGTGCCTGTAAGATGCGCAATCTGAATGTCTGAAAATCCCAGGGATTTTGCCTGTTCTAAAAGAGATGCAGGCAGGGCAGTGCCGTTGAATTTATGAATATTTTGTTCGAATTCTACTATCTGCTTAATCTGATATAAAAACCAGGGGTCAATACCGGTTAATTCATTAATGTATTGAATTGACATTTTGTTTAAAAATGCATGGCGAAGATAAAAAATTCTCAAAGAATTCGGGGTGGCAAGCTTCTGCTCAATTTCAGATAAAGACGGAGGTCTTCCTTGCTGGTCGGAGAAATCCTTTCCATCTGCCCCAAGACCATATCGGCCTATTTCAAGGGATCTCAGCCCTTTTTGAAGGGCTTCTTTAAAGGTTCTTCCAATTGCCATTGTTTCGCCGACCGATTTCATGGATGTAGTAAGATAATCCCGGGTTTCCGGAAATTTTTCAAATGTCCAGCGAGGAATTTTGACAACACAGTAATCAAGGGTAGGTTCAAATGATGCAAGGGTTTCCCCTGTAATGTCGTTGGGAATTTCGTCAAGTGTATATCCAACAGCCAGCTTTGCCGCTATTTTTGCAATTGGGAAGCCTGTAGCCTTGGAAGCAAGGGCCGAGCTTCGCGATACCCTTGGATTCATCTCTACTACTATCATGTCGCCGTTTTCAGGATTAATAGCAAACTGGACATTTGAGCCGCCGGTGTCCACACCTATTTCTCTCATTATCGCGATAGAGGCATCCCTCATCTTCTGGTATTCTTTATCGCTGAGAGTTTGAGCAGGTGCAACCGTAATGCTGTCACCTGTGTGTATGCCCATTGGGTCCATGTTTTCAATGGAACAGACAATAACTACATTGTCTTTATTGTCCCTCATGACCTCCAGTTCATATTCCTTCCAGCCCAGAACAGATTCTTCAAGCATAATCTGTCCGATCAAACTCGCATCCAGGCCTGCCTTGGCGTATTTTTCCAGGTCTTCGGGGTTATAGGCTACACCGCCGCCTGTTCCGCCCAGAGTGAAGCTTGGGCGTACAATTATGGGGAATCCTATATCAGCAGCAATGCTTCGGACATCTTCCATATTTGTTGCAATGCCGCTTTCAGGTATGCGCAATCCTATCTTATTCATAGCGTTTCGGAAGAGATCTCTGTCTTCAGCCTTATTTATGCTTTCAATTGAAGCCCCGATCATTTCAACGCGGCATTTTTCAAGGACGCCCGTCTTTGCAACCTCTATAGCAGTGTTGAGCCCTGTCTGGCCGCCCAGAGTGGGCAGTAATGCGCATGGACGTTCTTTTTCTATTATTGCCGCAACCATTTCAGGAGTTACAGGTTCAATGTAGGTTCGATCCGCCATTTCAGGATCTGTCATGATTGTTGCCGGATTGCTGTTGACGAGAACTACTTCAAATCCTTCTTCACGAAGAGCCTTGCATGCCTGGGTGCCTGAGTAGTCAAACTCGCATGCCTGACTGATTATAATAGGGCCGGCGCCAATTATGAGTATTTTGTTTATGTCTGTGCGTTTCGGCATTATTTTATTATTTTTTTTTGACAGGATTAACTGGATATTCAGGATTTAAATTATTTTAGCCGTTCACGGCTTGAACCGTGAACCTGAGCAGTTACCATTTTTTTAAATTCATCAAAAAGATACCTTGAATCGTGGGGACCGGGAGATGCTTCGGGATGGTATTGTACGGCAAAAATCGGCAGTTCACGATGCCTGAATCCTTCAAGTGTATTATCATTTAAATTTTTGTGAGTTATTTTAATATTTTTTTCATTCAGGCTGTCTATATCTACAGCAAACCCATGATTTTGAGATGTTATTTCAACCCTTTCTGTTAAAAGATTTTTAACAGGCTGGTTTGAGCCTCGATGTCCGAATTTTAACTTAAAAGTTTTTGCGCCCAATGCCAGCGCAAGCAACTGATGCCCAAGACAGATACCGAATATCGGGCAATATGACAGAAGACTTCTGATGGTATCTATTGCGTATGAGACAGGTTCCGGATCACCAGGACCGTTTGAAAGAAAGAGCCCGTCCGGCTCAATAAGTTTTACAGTTTCAGCGCTTGTTGTGGCCGGAACAACTAAAATTTCAAAGCCGGCATATTCAAGACATCGTAAAATATTGTATTTTATCCCGAAGTCAAAGGCGACAACAGAAGGTTTGCTTCTGCTGTATTTCCATATATTTTTGTTTAGAGGGATATCTTTTCCGATATAAACAGGCTTTTCTTGTGCCCAGTAGTAGGGTGTTTTTGTTGTTACTTCTTTTACAAGG
>JAIVWD010000207.1:0-6459 GCA_049190315.1 Deltaproteobacteria bacterium
TTAGGAAAAAGCGCATTTAAAAGCCCTGTTTGGTGCAAAAATCAGATATTTCCGCCAAAGTACGGCAATTGTGCTCTTATGACCCCTTCAGCCTTCAGCCTTCAGTCTAAACAGCTTCAGCCTGACTACGTGAGTAGTTACCTTAAATCATTAATACACAATGGGGCAGACTCATAGTATAGTGTTATCAATTAACACGCCGAAGGCGTACCACAACTTTAGGCACTTTTTATCACCCTACGATAGAGGCCATCTTGAATATGGGCAGATACATTGCGATGACAAGGCCCCCAATGGTAACGCCCAGAAAAACCAGCATAAACGGTTCTATCATTGCTGTCATGTTTTCAACTGCCTGATCGACTTCTTCGTCATAAAAATCAGCAATTTTTGACAGCATTTGATCCAGGGCGCCGGTTGATTCGCCGACCGCGATCATCTGGCATACCATCGAAGGAAAGACTCCGCTTTCAGAAAGCGGGTCAGCCATTGTACGACCTTCCTCTATATCGGAACGTACGTCGTATATGGCTTTTTCAATTGTTTTGTTCCCGGCTGTTTTTGCTACTATATCGAGTGCGCTCAGAATTGCTACTCCGCTGGTAAGCATAGTGCTCATGGTTCGTGTGAACTTGGCTACAGCGACTTTGCGTAGCAGCATTCCAAATACCGGCAGCTTGAGCAATAAATCATCTAAAAGAATTCTTCCTTTTTCAGTATTATAATACTTCTTTATGGCGAATATTATTAGACCGGAACATCCTATTATATACAGTATATTATTTTTTACAAAATCACTCATAGCAACAACAATCTGAGTAGGAAGCGGCAGACTGCCTCCCATGCCTTCAAACATTTCTTTAAATACGGGAATAACAAATACCATTATTATGGCAACTACAATTATAGCTATTATAATCGTTATGAGCGGGTATATCATTGCGCCTTTTACCTGGCTTTTAAGCTTTGCCGCCTTTTCCATGTAAAGCGACAGTCTTCTCAGAATAGTATCAAGTATACCGCCTGCTTCGCCGGCGGCAATCATGTTTACGAAGAGATTGTCAAATTGTTTGGGATACTTTTTTAAAGCTTCTGCAAGGGTTTCGCCGCCTTCCACCGATTCCTTTATACTTTTCAATATATTTTTAAATGTTTTGTTTTCCTGCTGGGAATAGAGTATTTCAAGACACTGAATTATCGGAAGGCCCGCGTCGATCATAGTGGAAAACTGCCTGCAAAAAATTATTATATCAGATTGTTTAACTTTAGGTTGAAGAAAGGAAATGTTCTCAAAGAGATCTTTTGGTTTTTGCTTGATCTTGGTTGGAGTTATCCTGAGTCTGGTAAGATTGGCTTTTACAGTCGCTTCATCAGAGGCATCCATCTCCCCTTTCTTAATCTCATTTTTTCTATTTTTCCCTTTCCACTGAAAAACCGGCATAATCAACCTCTCCTTGTTGTAATAGTTCACAGTTCGCGGTTCACGGTTCACGGGTTAAAAAATCTTAAAACCCAGACTGACAAAATTTCTAATTTCAATATTCCGTGAATGCTTACAAATCTTGTTTATCCTGTTATCCTGTCAGAATCTTTTTCAAAAGGCTAAATTTTTACTATGTCTGAACTTTTAGCTTTTAGCCGTGTAAAAGTCACCTCTTGGCATATTTTTTTTTATGATTAACCCCTTTTCAACAAGAGCATCAAGATGCCTGTATATTTCTTCAAGGTTACTATCCGAAATTCTTGAAATATCTTCAGCCGTACATGGTCTTCGTTTTATGATTGATAAAAGATAGTTGCAATCATTTTTATTAAGAACCCCATTATTTGGGCTTGAGTCAAGATCCTTTATTACATCTGCCCCATTTAAATATGATGCCGCATCTAATAAGTCTTTTTGGGAAACGGGCTTAACCCAGCTTTCAGCTCCAGGCCTGTCAAGCGTATTTAATTGAATTTTATCAGGATAAATCAAGCTTAAAGTCTTTTTTATTCTATTAAGCTCATCCCTGTTATCATTTATTCCAGGCACAAGAAAGACTTCCATCCAGAGTTGTTTTGCAAATTCCTTTCTTAAAGAAACCAGGCCTTCGATTACTCTATTGAGTTCAAGTTGCGGATGTGGTCTGTTAATTTTTTTGAAGTTTTCTTCTGAAGCAGCATCAAGAGACGCTATTATTAGATCAACACCAGTGATTCGTTTTCTGATGTCCAGCTTAAAAAAAAGTGTGCTGTTTGTAAGCAGGGCGATCTTGTATTTTGGATAATCTTTTTTTATAAAATTTATAATCTCTTTGATTCCTATGTGAAGTGTGGGTTCGCCGGAACCTGAAAAGGTTATAAAATCCAATTTTGGATTGCTGGATAAAAAGTCTTTCAGTTCTTTTTGCAGCGGTTCTACTGGTATATATTCCTTGCATTTCAGGGTAAGATTTGTAGTTCTTCCGCACTCACAATAAACGCAATTGAGCGTGCATGTCTTGTGAGGCATAAGATCAATACCCAGAGATAAACCAAGCCGCCGCGAGGGAACCGGTCCGAAAATATATTTGTAGTGCAGATGTTTTTTGTAAGCCATTTACTGTAACTACCCAGGTTGTTAGGTTTACGGTGTTTTCAATAAAAAATGCAATGACTGAAGCATTTTAACCATTAATTGTAAACCATAAACTGTTGGCGTATATTTAATTATTATACTATCATATAAATTAAATAACAATAGCTCTAATCTGGAGTGATGAAAATCATGCTTTTTCCGGCATCCTTCATTTCATACGCGACCGTGACGGCCATCGCTGTCGGTGAGTTTGGTTATCCAAACTTGACAAACTTATTTTAGTGGCGTACATATACAAAATATTTTATACGTCATTATATTTGGAGGTGCTATATGAATTCTAAATTAACATTACGGCTTGATGAAGATTTAATTCAAAGCGCAAAGTCATATTCAGCTAAAACCGGTAAATCTGTTTCTAAAATTGTTGCTGATTATTTTGCGCTCATTAACAAGAAGTTATCAGATAAGCAAAGAGAAATTTCTCCTCTAACACGTTCTCTGAGGGGGTCACTCAAAAAAGGAAAGGTGTCGGAAGAAGATTATAAAAAATACCTTGAAAAGAAATATTTATGAATATTTTATTTGATACCAACGTTGTCCTTGATGTCTTGCTTGACCGAAAACCGTTTTCTGCACCTGCTTCTGTTATATTTTCATGGGTTGAGGTAGGAGAGTTCATTGGCTTTTTAGGGGCAACGACAGTCACAACAATTTTCTACCTTGCAACCAAGGTTGTTGGTAAAAAACAAGCAGAAGAGGAGATATCAAAGCTTTTATCTATTTTTGCTATCGCACCTGTCAACAGGGCTGTATTGGAGGCAGCAATAAATTCAAAATTTACAGATTTTGAGGATGCGGTTTTATATGAATCTGCTCGCCATGCAGGTGCCCAAGCTATAGTAACGAGAGATGCAGTTGGTTTTAAGTATGCAAAAATTTCTGTTTATTCACCGGAAGAACTTGTTAAAATGACCCAAACCATTAAAATAATAGGTACAAAAAGAGCCGCTGGCAAACAGATGCACGTCGATGTCATATCAACTGGGTGATTCTTGACAGCGACTGGGAGGCAGAATTCTGCCGCGTGGCGGAATCCCATCCAAAAGTAAAGGCATATGTCAAGAACCATAACCTTGGGCTGGAAGTTCCCTACCGCTATGGATCTGAGATGCGGACATACCTGCCTGATTTCATTGTCCTGGTTGATGACGGCCGGGACAAGCCCCTGAACCTGATTGTTGAAATCAAGGGATATCGTCGTGAGGATGCCAAGGAAAAAAAATCCACTATGGAGACCTACTGGGTCCCAGGGGTAAATAACCACGGACATTATGGCCGCTGGGCGTTTGCTGAATTTACAGAGGTTTATGAGATTGAGGCAGATTTTAAGGCCAGGGTCGAAGCGGAATTCAACAAGATTGTTGAAAGGATAACAGATGGAAACTGAGATGGTCCACACACTGACTGCTACCTTTGAGTCTCACGCCCAACAAACCGAGAATGGCGTTGAGTTCTGGCTCGCCCGTGATTTACAACATCTTCTCGGCTATGCGGAATGGCGCAATTTTACCACTGTTATCAGCAAAGCCAAAACCGCTTGTGAGGTATCGGAACATGCCATAAGGGACCATTTTGTTGACGTCAACAAAATGGTTGACATTGGCTCCGAAAGCCGGCGGGAGATAGATGACATCATGCTTACCCGCTATGCCTGCTACCTCATCGCCCAGAACGGCGATCCAAGAAAGCCGGAGATCGCTTTTGCTCAGACCTACTTTGCCGTGCAGACCCGTCGTGCGGAACTCATTGAACAGCGTCTATTGGAAACAGAGCGCGTTTCTGCACGTAAAAAACTGACCCGGACAGAAAAAGAATTGTCGCGGGTTATTTATGAGCAAACCGGCGGCAGCCGGAATTTTGCTTTGATACGCAGCAAAGGCGACCAGGCTCTATTTGGCAAATCCACGCGGGCAATGAAATCTCAATGGAAAATTCCTGATAATCGGCCATTGGCTGATTTTGCGCCAACAATTATCCTTAAAGCTAAGGACTTTGCAACCGAGATTACCATTTTCAATGCAAAAGGACTTCAAATGGTCAGCGAATCAGCAATTTCAACAGAACATATTACCAATAACCAAGCCGTCCGCAAAACGTTGCTCGAACGTGGCATCCGCCCTGAAAAGCTGCCTGTAGCTGAAGACGTGAAAAAGGTTGCGCGGCGACTTTCCTCCGACGAGAAAAAGGCCTTGAAAAATCCCAATGCCCTTGAACCCGAATCAAACAGGTAAAGACGTATGGCTAAAAAACAAAAAACCGTTGAAACCATTACACACGACGAAGCAACTCGCAAGAACATCCCCACGGCTGAATATCAGTCCGTGATGCGAAAAGACGAAGAAACGCCCATTCAAATCGCATACAAACGCCGCAATCGTGATCTGGATCCCCAGCTTGTCTGGCGCGGCAAGGATGAACAGGACTGGTCTGACCTGGTAGTACATGCGCCGCCTTTATACATCCAGGAAAAAGTTCTTCCCAAGGTCTTAATTGACGATTTGATCAAGCAGACCCAGGCGCAAAAAAAATCCAATGCACCCCAACAGATGGATCTTTTTTCCGATTTTAACGGCCTGCCAAGCGAAGGCGCAAAAACCGAATTCTACCAGCACGATGCAAACTGGTCCAATCGAATGATCCTTGGCGACAGTTTACAGGTTATGGCATCATTGGCTGAACGTGAGGGCCTGCGTGGGAAGGTGCAATGCATCTACTTTGATCCGCCTTATGGTATCAAATTTAATTCCCAGATGGAATTCGGAAAGCAATGAATCGTGATGAAAAGAAGAATCCCAATTTAATTCCAGAAAATTCGAGACCATTCAAGCACTCTAATCCATGCTCAATGCATGATAATCCTAAACATCGTGAAAAACCATTAGAGGTTTGTGGACAATATTTTACTCCTCCTCGCGATCGACAGTGGTCGAGCAATCCAGAATTGATGCAACGAGTTATTAAAGCTAATAGGATTATTTCAACAGGAAAAAATTTGGCTTATATAATGTATATTGATGATTATCCTGTGGTTCCTGCTAATAATTTTTGGTTGGACGTATTGATGCGTTCTGAAAAACAATATATTGTTGAAACAGCTTCTTCAGTTATTATGCGTTGTATTCTGATGGCCACAGACCCTGGTGACCTTGTCCTCGATCCTACATGCGGCTCAGGCACCACAGCATACGTTGCCGAGCAATGGGGCCGCCGCTGGATCACGATTGATACATCTCGCGTCGCGCTTGCGCTTGCCCGCGCCCGCATCATGGGCGCTCGTTATCCTTATTATCTGTTGGCGGACAGTCGGGATGGTCAACTCAAGGAGGCCGATGTCACCCACACGGCTCCTTCCGAAGCACCGACCCACGACAACATCCGGCAGGGATTTGTTTACGAACGTGTTCCACACATCATGCTTAAATCAATAGCCAACAATGCGGAAATCGACGTTATTTGGGAAAATTTCCAGAAAACGCTTGAACCCTTAAGAGAGAAACTCAATAAGGCGCTCGGCAAAAAATGGGAAGAATGGGAAATTCCTCGTGATATAGATAAAAAATGGTCAGTAGAAGTAAAGGAACTCCATGAAAAATGGTGGAAGCACCGCATTGCCCGGCAAAAGGAAATTGATGCATCCATCGCTGCAAAAGCGGATTTTGAATATCTCTACGACAAACCCTATGAAGACAAGAAAAAGGTTCGAGTAGCAGGACCTTTTACCGTTGAAAGTCTGTCTCCCCACCGCGTGTTGACCGTGGATGAAAACGATGAATTGGTTGACACAGTTGCAGAATCCAAAGAGGGTTATGGCGATAAGCAGGATTTTGCAGGAATGATTC
>JAIVWD010000208.1:0-6446 GCA_049190315.1 Deltaproteobacteria bacterium
ACAAGCAACCCGAGAAAGAACTGAACACCTTTGTCAAAAAAGCGCTCCTTTGAAATCATAAGGTCGTATCTTTCCCAGCGAACAGGTATAAAATCAAGATCAAGAAGCCCGGCAACAGCGCTTATGCCAGGGCCGGCATCAGCACGGCCAGATAGAATTTCAAGACCAATATCCAGATGGCTGGTAAATTCATTATGATAACCATCAATCTTTTTGCCTTCGATACCTTGTTTCTTAAGCTCCCTGTCAAGCAAAAGACGTGTGCCGGTACCGATAGGGCGGTTTACAATCTTTATTCCCTTTCTTGCCAGGTCTGAAATTTTATTAATGTTTTTTGGATTCCCCTTTTGTATAATTATGCCCTGTTCCCTGCGGCAAAAATTAACTACAGCAGGCATCTTCTCAAGCTCTTGATTAGCAAACTCAAAATTGTATTCTTCCTCATTATCCTGCAACAGATGACTCGACGCCATGTGACATTTATTCTGCCGCAAAGCCCTCAGCCCACCCATGCTTCCTAAATTTCCGAATACAGCGATATGATTTGAGTGTATACTATTAAAAAGAGAAACTGTTCTTTCAAGTAGAGGATCGTTGCTTCCAGTTATAATTAGAAGCCCTTCGTAAGGAGGAAGCTGAGTTGTGGATTCCGGATAATTTATGGTGTTTGTTTCAATCCATTGCTCTACAAGATGCCTGGGGAAAAGCCATTTGCCGGTAATTTTTGTTGCAGGCAGTCCTTTTTCTGCAACAAGAGAATATATCATCTTCTCGTTTACAGCCAGAAATCGGGCAGCTTCTTTTGTTGAAAGTAGTTTTTTCATAATTGTTTACATATATTTTTAAGTTATTATACGTCAATATATTTTAGTAACCGTTCACAGTTTACGGTTCACAGTTTACGGTTAGAAAGCGATGAAGTCAGAAAACATGTAACCTCACAATGAAATATAAACTTTAGTTCTCACACTTGCCTGCCGCTGGCAGGACTGAATCTCTGGGTGATACGTTTTGATCAACCGTGAACCGTGAACCGACAACCGTAAACCGCTTGTTAATTATCTATGTGTCATTATCTGTCAGTATCTGTCATTACATTGTCGTTTAAGAATTATATGAGAATTATCTTGACAGATAATAACATTAACTCTAAATTATCAACTTTCTCAGACCTAAGTTGAGCGATTTTTTGCGAAGGAATGTGCCAAGATCTTGATGCAGCAAGGTTTGCGAAAAGCGCAGGCATACCAATGGATATGTCGAGACTTTTCGCAAGTCCTTGATGCGCAAGAGATTGGTGCAGGACGAGTAAAAAATCGCTTAATTTAGGTCAGAGTAAACCGTTCAGCCTTTGTAAGGCTATAAGGAGATATACTAACTTCTCAATAACCTCTGGCAGTAAACGTCATTCCCGTGAAAACGGGAATCCAGAAAATCCGTAAAACCGCTGGATTCCTGCTTTCGCGGGAATAACACTTGTAAATATGACGCCGAACTTTCAAAATTGCCAGAACTTATTGAGAAGCTACGAAATATATTGATATTATACTGATGTTACTGAAAAAAATCATATTAATATTAACTTTAACTTTCATTGCGCACACCGGTATGGCATCAGCCCAGGATATTCAAAATATACCTGAAAGCGATGGCGATAAGCGTATCTTCTATCTGGGAGAGATAGTTGTGGAAGGAAAAGCCGAAACCATTACCAAAGTCGCAACCGTAGATTCGGTAAACAAAGAAAAAATTGAATTAACAACATCCTTAAATGTCTCCGATGCATTAAATACAGCTCCAGGAGTCACAATTTCAGTAGGCACTAAAAACGAAAAAAACATTAACATCCGGGGATTCAGCCAGAGGTATATTTCTGTTTTTTATGATGGGATACCGATTTCAATTCCTAATGACGGATATGTTGACACAGGAAAGCTTCCTACAGGCAATATCTCAAAGATTACCATAACTAAAGGTGTCAGCTCTGTACTCTATGGCCCCAATACAATGGGAGGTGTTGTAAATATTGTGTCGATTAAACCAGAAAATACCTTTGAAGGAGATTTTAAGGTTGGAATCAGCGAGCATAATATGTGGAATGCCAATGTAAACCTCGGCTCAATGGTGGACAAGTTCTATGTTACCATGAATGGCGGATATTTAGATTCTGAAGGTTTTGGACTGCCTGAAGATTTCGATTCTACAGTCAATGAAGATGGAGGAAAAAGAGAGAACTCGGATATTAATCAGGAGAGCGGTGCTTTTAAAGTTGGGTTTATGCCTTCAGAAGGACATGAATATGCATTTGGTGTAAACTTTGTTAACAGCGAGTGGGGGCTTCCTCCTCACACAACAGATGACAGCCCCAGATACTGGCGTTTTACCGACTGGAAAAAAACAACGTACTATCTAATCGGCGATTCTGAAATAACGGACAAACTGCTGCTTAAAACCCGATTCTTCAGGGATGAATACTATAATGTAATGGATTCCTATGATGACGCCACCTATACAACACAGGACGGAAAATCTTCATGGCATAGTACTTATGACGATTACAGCAATGGTTTCTCAGCAGTTATCCGTACAGACTATCTAAAGAAAAATACTGTCAGCTTTTCTTTTCATTTTAAGGAAGACATTCACAAAGAACAGGATGATTACGGTTCCACCTGGGAACGCTATGAAACCGATACATACTCTTATGGTATAGAGGATGACATAAAACTTACAGAGAGCATTTCTGTTTTAATAGGCGCAAGTTATGACATTCATGATCCCAGATATGCCAACGGCGAAGCTTTACGCGATGATGAACATGCATTTAATCCTCAGGCCGGTATAAGCTGGGATGCTGCTGAAGATATGACTTTGCATTTTTCCGTTGGAAGAAAAACCCGGTTCCCGACCCTGAATGAACTGTATTCCGGCCTTTTGGGCAGAAACCGGCCAAATCCTGACTTAAAAGAAGAAAAGGCAGTAAATTATGAAATCGGGATAGATAAATATCTGCCGGGAAATACTAATATAGGATTTACTCTGTTTTACTCGGATATAGATGATCTGATTGTTAAAAAACGAGTTGCCCCTAAGACTGACCAGTATCAAAATATAGGTGAAGCGCGATACAAAGGTCTGGAATTCAGTTTTAAGTCAGGCTATTTTAGACAACACAATGCAGAACTCCATTACACTTTTCTTGAAGCAGAGGACAGATCCTCCGATAGAACCAGCGATCATCTGGAGGAAAGACCCAAACATAAATTATATATAAGCGATCTTTTTAAAATATATGACTGGCTATCTTTCTTTGCAAAGCTGGAATGGAACTCAAAAAGATATTATGAAGACCCTGATACCAGCCAGTGGCTGACACTTGGCGGCTTTACAACAGTTGATGCCAAAGTGATCGGCAAGATTACAAAATTCATGAATATAGAGGCAGGAGCAAAAAATATCTTTGATAAAGAATATGAGTTTGCTTCCGGATATCCAAGAGAGGGAAGGACTTTCTTTGTTCAGTTGCAGGGAAAATTCTAAACATTCAAAAGGAGTTTGACATGAAAAAATACTTTCTATGTGTTTTTCTTATTGTAACTTTTTTTACTGGATATGTCTTTGCAGATTCTAAGGATTCTTTGAGTATTTATGGTCTGGTAAAGAACCCTTTAAATATTTCCATGCAAGACCTGACAAAATTCCAAAGCATACAGGTTCAGCTCAATGAAGTTTTGGAAAACGGAAATTTCAGAGGAGTATTCTATTACCAAGGTGTGCCACTCAGAATATTGCTTGAACTTGCCGGCATTAAAAAAAATGCGAAAAATAATTTTTCAAAATCAGTAGATCTTGCCATTGCAGTCCGGAATAAAAAAGGCGCTCAAATTATTCTGTCATGGGGAGAAGTCTTCTACAGGAACTCCGGAGAAATACTCATAGCAACAGCAGCAGTCCCAATAATGCCTCACAAAGATTGCAAAGCATGTCATAGTCTTGAATTTTATAAGCCGCTGATTGACCAGCTTCATCGTAATATATGCTTCCCCAAACTGGTGGTGGCGGGAGACTCATTTGCTGACCGTTCTCTGGAAGAAATTACAGACATCGAAGTGATAGATATAACCCCTGTTATTAATGTCAAAAAAGAGCCAAAGCTCTTTTCTAAACAATTCAGAATTACCGGATATGGCATAAAACCTTTATCTCTCAGCGATATTTCACAATATCCCAGAAAAAATATGAGGATCAAAAAAATCGGAGCAGGAAAAGGATATCATGGCATATTGCAAGTCAGCGGAGCCTCATTAAAACAGATTCTTGAAGATGCCGGCATAAAGCCCGATTTGAACACTGTATTTATAGTCTCTGCACCGGATGGCTATCGTTCTCTTTTGTCCTGTGGCGAAGTCTTCCTGAGCCCTTCTGGTGATCAGATCATAATTGCTGATCGAATTAATGGGCAATCCATTGATAGCGGAGGTAAGTTCATTCTGTTAATTTCTAACGACCTTATGGCAGACCGGTGGGTAAAGTCGATCGAAAAAATAGAAGTAATTTCGATTTCTAATAAAGCATTAGGGCTCGCTCAAAAATTAAACTATGGAATGTAAAGGCAACCATCAATAATGATAACGGCCTTGCACAAAATCGATTCTTTCATGCCCCACGACATAAACCAAGCGGTGTTCTTGAGTAATGCGGCGAGACCAAACACCTGATCCGAGAAACTTCAAAGACTCCGGTTTGCCGATACCCTGAAACGGATCTCGTATTATCGCCTCGATTAATTTAAAAATTCGAAGAGCTGTCCTGCGGTCTGTCTCCACCCAGTAACGTAAATCCTCCCTAAACTCTGGTTGAAACACAGCTTCTCGCTGCATAGTAGTGCGGGGCGTTTTCATATAACGCCTACTCAAAACCGACCTCGCTACGAAGCTCATCGATTGTTTGTGGTGTGCCGGTTCCTTTCCGGACTCTATCCAGTGCGGTAAGAAGTCGCTCTGCATTGATGGGCGAACGAAGCAAATGTGCCGTTTCGAGTATGCCGGTCAACTCGTCGGCTGCTATCATGGCGACGTCTTCACACCCACGTCGTTGGATGATAATCACCTCTCGGTTTTTGGTTACCTCATCTATTAAAAAAGCGAGGCGTGCTCGGGCATGGGTATAGGTTGTTTGAATTGCCATATTTTCCTCCTTGTTTATGTACAGCCATACTGTACATATTAAAGGCAGGAATGTCAACATAGATAATTATTATACTCTATTTACGCGACCCGCCAACGACACGGATATGCCGATGAAAAAAGCCAAAAAAATATTGGCTAAAGGCATGTATAATAAAGAATTGCGCAATACAAAAGTGCCACGGCTTTTTCAGTCGGTCATCATCCGCTTGTTATTTTTTGCATTACTCATATTCCCCGAAATTGCAATCTCGTACATTTTTTGAAGAGTAGCAAATGGTAAAAATAATTCTAAGGAATGATCAGGTAAAGAAATAAAACCAAATTTTTGATAATATCTTTTTACAGCTTTATTTTTTGCATCCACAAAAAAGCCTATTACTCCTGCGTGTTCTGAAATAGAGATAACTCGCATGATAGCATTAATAAGCATATGCCTGCCCAATCCTTGATTCTGCTTGCCCTTTGCCGTTGCTAATCTGGCAAGTTTTACAGCAGGAATTTTTCCCTTGTACTTCTTAGCATATTTTTTGGGAAGCTTTTCAGATGATAACTCAAATAAGGATAAAGTATAAAATCCCAATACTTCTTCAGGAATATTTTTATCTACAGCTACAAAAGTTCGGGATAGTCCCTTTTTAAGGTTTTGTCTTGCCAGATTTTTTAAGAAATAATTTAATTCCTCAATTCCACAGTCAAAATTATCACGGTTGTGAGTGCGGTTCAGCTCAATAAAGTTAATCATCAAGGAACTCCCGCTTATATGCTATGGCCGCTTTAACTAACTCTTCGTTTGGCTGAGGAGGATTTTCAATTGCTTCAAAAAAAATCTCAGCATCCTTTTGAGTGAGTTTTAACACTCGCTCTTGTTCAAGTATTGACTGAGCTTTTTCAAGAGCGGACTGAATTATGAATTGATTCAATGTTGCCCCTAAAAGCTCAGAAGCATGCACAAGTTTATCATGTACATGATATGGCATTCTGGTTTGAAATCTTTTTTCTGTAACCGGCATCTTATCCTCCCCTATTATTTAAGATTTAATTCAAAATACCATAGCTGTGCCAAAATGGCAAGCAAAAAATGTCATATTGATACAGGACTGGAAATATTTTTTATGCGCGAGGGAGGGGAATTGGTGTCAGAATTGGTGTCTGTTGCTCGCGGATAACCATGATAACCAACGGCATATCCGCCAACCATTAAATAGTTAACGCCTCGTGAGTTCAGAAGTCTCAAGAATGGCTATGGTGGGCTATGGT
>JAIVWD010000209.1:0-6369 GCA_049190315.1 Deltaproteobacteria bacterium
TAAATATTTACTACAAATAATATCACGAAAAATTACGTAATACAAAAATAATAATGAACTGGTAATAAAATCACCTACCACGCCCATAGGACGTGGTTTGATGAAGACCCCTCGAAGGGGTCATTGTCGTAGGGAAAGCCCCTAAAGGGGCTGATTATCGTTTATTTTATCTACTCGTTATCTGACTTGTCTTGCTCTCGGATATATTTCTTTATCATTTCTTCATCTAAACCCACCGTACTCACACAGTAACCGGTCGCCCAAAAGCTTAACCCCGTCATTCTTTTCGTTCCTAATAGTTCACGATGTATCCTGATAGCACTTTTGCCCTTTATAAATCCAACTGTATTTGAAACACTGAATTTCGGGGGTATGCTCAAGAGCAAGTGTATGTGGTCGGGCATCGCATGGCCTTCATGCAACTCAATTCCCTTTTGACGGCACAAATCTCTTATTATCCCACCAATTTTTTTCCTTACTTCGCCATAAATCGTTCTATGACGATATTTTGAAATAAAAACCAAATGATATTTACAGTTCCATCTTACATGTGATAATGTTTCATAGTTCTTCATAGGTTCTTCCTCCTGTACTCTTTGGGACTTTCCCTGAGGGAGAACCTATTACCACATTCTATCTCGTCGGAACGGTCAAACCTTTTAGGGTCGCTCGGGCGGAGCCCGAGGTTTAATTAAGGATAATTATTTAAGGACGTCCCCCTTCATTTCCTGTGCTTTTATTGCCAACGCTTCTTATCAACTTGATATTTGCGGCCGGTCTTTACAATACTTGCCAGAAAAGTTCTTTTGTCCAATTTTTTATATTCTTCACCAGTGAATGGCAACGCTTCTATTAAGCTGTTATAAGATGCTGCACAGCGAGAAAGGTACTGCATGTTTTCTATGTAGGATCTGCCGCGAAACCAGTCAGATATTATTGCAAGATCAATATCGCTATACTCCTTTGCACTGCCACGAACATACGAACCAAAAAGTATAACTTCCTCAACAGGAATTTCATCTGCTAACTTCCTAATAAATCCTTCGACAATCTCATCTAATCTATTTGTTGATAAAGCCACCTAAAGATCTCCTGTGTCTTCTGATAGACTTCTTTAGCCTTTTCCTTATTAATGATTTCTGAAAGACTTTCCTTATAATCCCCATAGCGTGCTTCGATACAGTAAGGTGTCAATTCTGCCAAAAATTTAAATTGTTCCGAACTTAAATTGTCTTTAATTTCAGCAAGTTCTGAGAGCCGAATCAGATTGTGTACCGGCATGTTTTCTTTGCCTTGATAAGCCATTATTGCTTTTAAGAGTTTTTCAACCGCTTGTTGGCACATGTAAGCAACATACAGGTAGCGCGCCGTATCCAGCATCGCTTTTGCAGTCTCCAGATCATACTTTGCCCGTTCGACCCAATGTGCCACAATTTTGTCCATATACACCTACTATCTAATTTTTTGTGTTTACTCTATCATTCATCCATTATCTGGTCAAATATTATTCATATTTCATTTTCTGTTTGTATTTCAGAGAAAAACTTCGCGTCGATAAAACCTTTAAAAAGCATAAATGCCAAGTTATTTACTTACTTTAGGATGTCCCCGAGATACGTTCTATTTACTATTCAAGACACCTATGTTCCCTCTATTGCTTTCATACAACACGAAAACAACGAAGTGAAACTTATAAACTAATGAGCGTCCCCCAACCTTAGCACTTCCCCTCAAAAATCAGTTGGTTAGAGCGGCCTGACCCCAAAGCCCGGGATGTGGGGATCTGATCTTGTTCTGTTCTTCGGTAGAACTAATTCTCCCTCTTCTTAAGTTTCTCCAAATAAAACTCAATCTCCTCTGCCTTCAACCCTTTCAACCTCTCCTCTGCCTTCAACCCTTTCAACCTCTCCTCTGCCTTCAACCCTTTCAACCTCTCCTCTGCCTTGAACTTTGAAAGCACTTCTTCAGGATTAAGTACTCCTATATGGGACTTTATGTAATCTTTTTGAAACTGTTCCATGGTATACGGCATAGCTATTCCCTCCAATGAATACTTCTCTAATAATTGGTTTATTACTGTACTGCCATCATCCATATGCCATTTGTAATTCGCCAATGCAAACCTTACACTTTCAGGATCAAAACTGAAAAAAGCCAATACAGCATTACGCTGAGCTAACGGCAGCCTGCTTAATACTATTATCCTTATCATACGACTTAATATCTGAATCTCATATACTCCTCCAACTACCTTTTTTGTGCTTACACCGGATAACAATCTTACCGGATATCGGGTGCTAACCGCATATAGCCGAATATCCTCTCCCTTTACCTTCCTCCTGCCGATAACCTTCCTGTAATTCACGTAGTGGCCTATCAACTCCTCTATCGCCCAAAAATTTAATGCCTCTTTCTTTGATTTGTAGCTGAGCAGATTATGGCTGGCAAGATTATCAAAACCATCGCATATATCTAAAAGATTGGCTTCTTTATCTTCCTGTTTAATAATAACAACATCAAGAAACTGGCGCTTCAGTGAAAGGTCTTTTTCTAATTCTACACTAAAACCACGATCCGATAAATAGTCCATCAGCAATAGTCCAAACAAACGATGCCAGTTAATCCTCATATCTCAACCTTTTCAAATATGCCCAATCAATGATATTATTATCATTTCTTTCTCATTCAAAATTGCTTTATTTATTATCAAACGATGTTATGATTTTTATACATCAAAAAGCCTATCTGTCAAGAATGAAGACCCTGACTAACCACCCCGATGAAATAGAAACGAAAAAAGTATTTCATTATTGTTTTCATGCAACACGAAAACAATGAAGGGATGAGAACTAATCCCGCATTCCCCTGGCGTCCGTCAAACGGACGGGGCTGTGCTGCAAAGAGCAACAGCCTTGATCCCGATGGGCCTCCGGCTCGGAGAGTGACTGGTGCGGAACAGGGGGCAAAAGCGAAGCTGTGCTGGTGCGAAAGTAAGAGGACAAGCGAAAAAAGATGTATTTTTTTGTAGGGAGAGGTGTTTTTTCTCTTGACAGGCCCTTTAATGGGCGACACCAAATACTTTTTTATTTAACTGGGATGTGATCCCGTTGCCCTTCCGCTTATATTATACACTTATGCAGTACGAATCCATTTTGAACGCTTTGGTGAGACTATGACAAGATGATTTTTAAATTGCCCTGAAGAATAAAGGCGCAAAAACGGCAGGAGAAGCTTTATAACATTTTCGGATGTGGTAGGATTGATCTTCAGTCGAATTACACCTGGATGTTTAGTAAGCGGGATGACTACCCAATCGCCAAAATGTTCATCAAGAGTAACAAGAGTTCGTTTTTCTGCAATCGCTTTTTGCAATATCTGGTGGTCATCTGCTCGGGCCTGGCCGACTTCTGACGCACGCATAACATCGTAACCTTCACCACGCAAAGCGTGAGCTACATCCAGTTGAAACATTTGATCCAGATAAAGCTTAAAGCGTTCAGGCATAGGCTGCCCTGATCTCTGTGTGATCAAGTGATGCCCTGGCATAAAGCAAAGCCGCCTGAATATCTTCCTTCTTTAATTCCGGATAACCGGCCAGCAAAGTATCCCAGGATTCACCCTCTGTTATCTGTTCCAAAATAACAGAAACAGGAATGCGGGTTCCTTTAATCACAGGCCTTCCATTGCAAACTCTTGGATTAATCTCAATTCGATCCATTGAAATCATGGCAAATATACCTCCCGAAAAATTGCCCTTATCGTACCTTTTCATAATATTTATGTCAACGTTAGAGTTAATGGCAGGTATTTCCCATCCGTGTTAATCCGTGCAATCCGTGTCTAATATTTTTCTTTTTGAGTTTTTTTACCCAAAACAGCCTTGAGCTGAAATGGGTAAGGTTTGTTATGAGCATTTGTGAAGTAAATTTACCCAAAAGTGCTTTGGGCTAAATTGGGTAAAGCTATTCTATCAAGCATGAAGACTTGGCCATTAGTTCTTTTTTCAGAGAAAAACTTCGCGTCGATAAAACCTTTAAAAAGCATAAATACCAAGTTATTTACTTACTTTAGGATGTCCCCGAGATACGTTCTATTCACTATTCAAGACACCTATGTTCCCTCTATTGCTTTCATGCAACACGAAAACAACGAAGTGAAGTGAAACTTATAAACTAATGAGCGTCCCCCAGCCCATGCCTGTTGATTTTAGAAATTGATTGACAACCATGAAGGAATTTGGGATATTTTTAAAAATGCAGTTAAACAGCTCCGTTATTAATATTAATGTGAGGGCAAAATAATGTACGCTGAACGTTTGATACTTGAAACAGACCGGTTCGGCACCCTGAAGCATGTACCGAAACTTCCACCCAACAAACAACTGGAGATCATCCTCTTAGTGCTTGACGATACTCGGAGAGATCAGTCGCTGCGTCGCAGCCCCCATCCGGATATCGCTGGCAAAACCCGCATCCTTGGTGACATTATCAGCAGTGTTCCCGAGACCGATTGGAATTTGCCCAAGTGATTATTCTGGACACTCACATATGGCTCTGGTGGGTTAACAGCGATGTTGCCGCGCTCGGGACCAATCGAAAAAAGTTGATTGAGACTGCTGATACGGTAGCAGTTTCCGCAATCAGTTGTTTTGAGATTGCTTGGCTTGAACACCATGGCCGCATTGTGCTACCTTGCGACAGAAGTTTTTGGTTCGAAAAGGCGTTGCAGGGGTCTGGAATTATGCTATTGCCCATTACGCCGCAGATTGCTGGTATGGCGGTCGACCTTCCAGAGCACCACAGTGACCCACAAGACAGAATTATCATTGCGACTGCACTGGCCCATGAAGGGCAGTTGATGTCAGCGGATCGCAAATTTCCACTTTATGAAGAACTCGCACGTCGCTTGCTGTGATGATTGGAAACGCGGTCAATGTATTCAGACTCGTCCTCTCCACTATCTGCTCAAGTAATGCAGTTAAGTGGCCACCCATTCTTTCCTGCCAAAGAATTAAGACTATTCCAAAATGCTTCTCTTCAATTGTATGGCTTTCTTTGAAATTGATAACAACAATTCACTCTTACTGATGTAGTTGTCTCTTAATTCTGAAAGATGACGTCGAATCCAAACTTCTGTTTGCTCTTTTAAGGTGTCTTTTCCGGTAACATATGGATAGATATCCTCATAAGTTATTTTTAAGTTGGCAGTGGTTTTGGGGGGAACTTCAAACGCCAGTTTTAGCCATTGATCTTCCAATATATATGATGTATGTTTTCCATTCATTGTAACACTGCTGACAGGCACTTCACTGCATTCTTTCTTTTTAATGAAATATTTATTATAAGTCTCGGATGTGTTTTTAATTTCGCATTCATTCGCATATATTTTAATGTTATTAGTACCATCAAAAGAAATTTTCTCCAGGCATGATCTCCTGATTATATTTCTCAATCCATCCCATTGAATTTCTTCATCAAGTCGATTTATTGATCTTGCGAATTCCAAAATTTCTTCATAGCCATTCCTGAAATAATCGTGATGTTCGACAATAAAGATTGGTTTCCCAAGAAACAGATCAAATGCAAAGTCAATCACTTCTCCTGGATATTTTCTCGCAAATAATGGAAAGCAAGAATATTTCATTATAGCCATATCGAGCAAATCTGATATCTTGAGTTCATCAGGGTTATCTACATCAGCAAGAGTAGTATTTACTGATGCTAAATAATTATTGCATTTTAGAATTCTCATTGATTCGCTTGAAAACTTACCCTGTGGGAAAACTATGACATTATCAAAAGGCACTCCACTTAATTCTTCGTGTCTTTTCATTTTTTTTATGGCAGTTTTAACTTTTTTATTCAATTTATTGGAATCATTTATCCCAAATTCATTGTCAGTATGATAGCAGCCATGCACACAAAGCGTAAATCTGTCTTTTCTTTCCTTGAAAATCCTGGCAACTTCCTTTTTGCTTCTTTTATAATTCCAGGGTATAAATGCAAGCGTTGTATGAAAATTGTTCTGATCCATAAGCTCCAACAGCCTTCTGTAATTCAAGAAACCATAGTTCATACGAAGAAGTGGATCGTCAATAATAAAACTCGCATAAGCCTGTTTGCTATGCCAGCATCTATCTCCAAAAACATATTTAATGAACATCATTAATGGAATAAATTGGGAAAAATATTCTTTTATACTCCACGGTTCTGTTATCTTATCATCAATATCTAATATTTTTTTATTGGCAAGAATAAACAGATCGCAATTTTCTATTTTGAATTTCACAAAAAATGGAAGTTTGTTTATAGTGATAAGATTAAATACGTCTGTATTTTGTTTTCCCATATTAAGGGCAAAATCAATATT
>JAIVWD010000210.1:0-6336 GCA_049190315.1 Deltaproteobacteria bacterium
AGATGGGAATACTTCGTTTTGTGCATTACGGCCGATCAATGTCCGACATTCCGTTAAATAGCGAAATATTTGAATTACTGGAGACAATTGAATCCAGTTAAGTACCTGCTTCCCAGAAAGCCACTATTTGACTTGCGGGACGTAGTTGACCCCAGTTAAATAAAAGCAAACATGATTTCACAGGGCAGGCTATGTTGAATAATTGTAAGGAGAAAGGGCGTAAAGGTCGGCACTTTTTACAACAAAAGGGAAAAAGACAAAAAAACTTTTTGACTTTTATACGCTTTATCAATATAGTTAATAACCATAATTCTGGTCAACTAAAAAAGAGGTATTTTTATGCAGACATTATCATTGTCCGAAGTTAAGATGAAGCTTAGCGAGCTTGTTGAAAAAGTCCACTCAACTGATGAGGAGATTGTAATTACAAAAAACGGCAGACCTTCGGCTGTACTGGTCAGCCCTGATGAGTTTGAAAGCTGGAAAGAAACTCTTGAAATCATTTCCGATCAAGACATGATGGACGAAATTAAACAGGGGCTTGCAACGCTCAAGAGGAAAACCAGGCTTTATACGCTTGAGGAATTATTTTAGGGTTCGGCAAAAAATAAGTTCGCAATTTCAGGTGTTGAGGCGCTCGGCTGACAAGGCGTGAAAAAGCATGAATATCAAGCATATTCAGAATTTTCGCAACGCAGTCAGGCGGGATGCATCGGCGCCTGAAATGTGAAGTTATTTTTTGCCGAACCCTTAGTATCCAGAAGCCTGTCAGAGATTCCGCAAAACAGCTATTTTCTGACAGGCTGTTAGGAGTAAAGCATATGCCCCTGTCTTATAAGCTTAAAATGCCGGATGAAACAGCCGATTTTGTCCGGCATATGCATCCTGAAATAAAAAAAAAGATTAAGTCATCTCTTAAAATCATTTTATCAGATCCTCATGTCGGAAAATCCTTGAAAAAAGAGCTGACAGGCTTAAAGAGTTTCGGGGTAGGTCGATTCAGGATTATTTACAGGATATCTTCAAAACAGATTATAGATATTGTGGCTGTTGGCCCTCGACGCATAATATATGAAATTACTTACAGGCTTTTGAAAAATGAAACCGGTCAGAACAAATAATTCCGAATCCTAACTAAAACCTAAATTGAGCGATTTTTGACTCGATCTGCACTGATCTCTTGCGCATCAAGGATTCGCAAAAATTCTCGACATATCCACTGGTATGCCTGCGGTTTTTGCGAACCCTTATGCATCAAGATTTCAGCACATTTCTTCCCCAAAAATCGCTCAACTTAGGTTTAAAGAAATACCCTGTAATTGACATTCAAAACCTTTGCCAGTGTCTTCGCTGTTTTTTTCCCTATTGCTCTTTTGCTGTTTTCCATTTCGGAAATATGACTTTGTGGAATTCCAGTTAATTCCGAAAGTTGTTTTTGGGTCATATTTTCTTTATGCCTCGATCCGGCAAGGCAAACTCCAGGCATTTCCTCGTCAGCATATTCCGGAAATAGATCGCGCCATGGAATGGTATCCGAAATATTTACAAAGCCGAACGATTTTAAAGCCTTTATAGCCTTTGTTTTGTTTGCCTGTGGTCCTAAGAATTTTAGTTCAATAGGGAGCTTTTTCGTGCGTTCCAACATAAGACACCTCAACTAATCGTATTTCTTTGTCTATGACTTCCCAGACCGCCACATAAGTCGGCCTTCCTTTTTTCAGGTGGCAATGATACCGGTTTTTGCCCAACGGCCCGTAGTTTTGCCAATTACTTCTAAAGGGGCCGGCAATCTCTATTTCCATCAAAAGTCGGGCAAGAATTTTTTTAATATCAGACGGCAATTTTTGTGCCTGCTTTTGAGCTTTCTTTTTAGATGTAACCGTCCATGCCATAAATGTAACATATATCATCTATAGGTATATTGTCAAGAGCTCTATCTTCCGCCCAAGGCCTGAAGCTGGAGCGCTCAATATTAAGAGCAGTAAACTCCATATGGCCTTGATATGTTTTTTTTGAGTAAAAAGATGTCAGCTAATGCCCGTCAAGATGTGATACATTTTTTATCGCTATCAGGCAAATATGTTAGCGAATTTATTTGCCTGATAGCAAATATATCTTGACCCTCTTCCCTAAAAAAGGAATCAAACGATATGGGATAGTTGATCTGGTCAAACAAAACCGAGCAGTGAAGCTGATTCTAAGGCCAACAGATTTTAAAGTTGAATACGTCCCAAGGTTCTCCTTGGTGCCATTGTCATTCCTTTCACTATTTTTCCGTTGTATTTCTTGCTTTCAGCGCTGAAAGCTGTTTATTATATTTCAATTCCTTACAAAAAATAGCATGGGAGTGAATAATGCAAGAATATACAGTCATAAAAAAAGGGTCAAGTATCCACCACTGTATAAAAATTCCAGAGGATTTTTTATATAAAGATCTTGAAATAAAAATCCGACCTTTAAAAGATACGGGCAAGATAAGCATAAAGCTTGAAAGCCTGTTTAAAAAATATCCAGACATAAAACCTTTTGTGGACATTAAAGATCCCAAAAAATGGCAGCAGGAATTACGGGGGCGTACAGCGGGACGCCCATGATTTTATGCGTTTCTCATTTTATTTTTGGTTTTTTACGGAGATCGCAGACATATTTTTTTTCTGGTTTATTAAATTCTTTTCTTCGGACATATCATCAAAAATGAACCTCAAACCTGTTATCTGATCCAGTCCGTGTTGATGCGTTTGATATACCTTGTCAACGGCTGGTTTCCGCTTCGTTCATAGTTAGTCTTCCAATGCTAATTTATCATCCTTATCCAGAAGATTCTGTTTCGAAATAACGCTTCTGCCCAGTTCTTTTTCGGTTTCTTTCCTGGCATTTCCGGCAACTTTACCCCCGCGTCTGGCAACCTTTTTGTTTTGAGGAAACGTATCCGGTTTCTCTTTTTTGGAAATCTCTGTGGTGACGCGCTCGCCTAACATTGTAAAAATCAGTTCCAAATCATCCATATGGTCGCGTAAATTTGCTTTTGATTTTTCAGGCAGATTCTTATATTTTTTATAGTCACCCGGCGTCATTCCAAATGTGGCTTTGGAGATCTCGGCAGTTAAAATGGCAAAGTCTTTTTGTTCTTCAATTCCGCGCTCTTTCCATTCATCGGTCAGATTCTGCCGTATGGCGATGCCTCTTAATCTTTTGTCAATCCAGTCTTTGGGATAGCCCTTTTTCTCATAAATTTCTTTCATCCGCTGTTGCGCAAGTTCGGGATTTTCTATTTCGTCAAGCCGGTCCTGACCCACCTGAGCCAACCAGCGTTTGAATGGTTCTGCCTTTTTGGAAGGAATTGACTGGATTAAGCGCAGGGCACCTTTGGTGTTAGCACAGTCTGTTTGACGCATTTTTCCGTCTCGGGCTTGTAATTTCAACTGTACCCAAATTGGGGACAGTTGAAGGTGAACGAATTCTCTTTCCTTCACCTTGCCCCAATATTGCCGTGGCGTAGGACTGTCGGTTAAAGCGGCGATGATATCCACAACTGAATAATACCATTCATCTTTGTGCCAAATTCGGCGGATTTTTTTACTCTGGAAAACAACCAATTTATTTTTCGATTCATCCATAATTAAACCTTATGATTTTTGATTTACATAGGGAAAAATGAATCGCAAACCTGTTATCTGATCCAGTCCGTGTTGATGCGTTTGATATACCTTGTCAACGGCTTGCCGATTTCAACTCATGTTCGATGCGCTCAGCCAAAAACATTTTCATTAGCGATTGATATGGGATGTCACGTTTATTGGCTAACGCCTTGAGTTCTTCAAGCATAAATTCAGGTAAGCGCAAGGAGATTTTTTTGAGGGAAGGTTTCAGGTTGGGAAGAACAGTTCTCCTGGCTTTTTCCCAATCAAAATATTCGGTTGAATCGGCAGTTGCCCAAAAATTACCTTCTTTATCCTCAGATTTGAATTTTGGAATTATTTTTTTCATAAGTTTTCATAAACCTTTCTTTTTGATTCATACAAGAAAGGGCTGAATAGTTTCAAACTGATAATGAACAATTGCTATCTTTATTAGATGCGGAACATGAATCTCATCATTTTTCTAGCAGAGATCACTCGTTGGATATTAAACAGAAAACCGGATACCCCCCTTTTAAGGCTATCTTGCCAGGCGTTTTGAAGTTCAGATACTTTGCCAATATTCCAAATTTAAAGTTATTACAGATATCGTAAAGAGTGGTTACTAAGTCAAGAAAATCCGGATTAGGGCTTAATCTGTTTTTGATGGCTTCGTAAAAAATCAAATAACTCATTATCCATATCATCCCTGATTCCAAAGCGAGTGAGCGCAAAATCGTATTTTACCGGATCATCAGGGACTATTTTTTTAAAACCGGATGTTATTTCAAGAGCAGCCGCCATGTTTGCCTGTTTTCGTTTTGTGAGATTCAAGGCCAGGCTTATTCTGTGCATGTGTGTATCAAGGGGGATTATGAGCTTGGATAACGGTATGCCATTCCATCCACCTGGATCGACTCTGTCTTTTCTTGCCATCCACCTTAAAAACAGATTCATTCTTTTGCATGCACTCCCTTTTTCAGGCAGGGCAACAAGATGCCCCGGTTTCTTTCTTCCATCGGTAAGTTGAGTTGAAAAAAAAGTCATTGCAGGAATAACATTCTCATTATCTGCTGAAAAACCGGCTAAAAAACATTCATGAAGGGAGCCAAATTCTGCGATCACATTTTTAATCCCGACAAGGAAAGCGGCAAGATGATCCTGGGAGGCAAACCTGTGCGCGCCGCAATTCTATTCCGACCCTCTGTACATCCAATTTCTATATTACCATCATCGGCAGAAGCTTCATTCGTTCCATATTGCGAGTTGTTGAGGATGGTTCCAATACTTTTTAAATCCCAACTATCGGGAAGATTTTCTTTTTTAATCGTTGATAATAAACTCATTCCCCATCCTCCAGCTTCTTAGGCAATTCACTATTCTTGATCATCTTATTCTCAGCAGACTTCACCCGCCGTTCCAGTTTTTTCATGTCCTCTTCGGGAGTGGGGAGGTCTTCAGGCATGGTACCTCCCAGTTCTTCAATGGTCTGGCGTACCTTTTTGCCCACTTCAAAATGAGTTTTGTTGGCTTTGGTCTTTTGCTGAATATTTTCTTTGCGAAGTTTTTCTTCCGTCTGCGTGGCACGGAACAGATTGGCGGCAAGTTCGGTGCTGCCCATATTGTCAAGAATCTGCTGGCTTTTTTTCAGTCCTTTTCGCTGATGAATGGCCTTGGCGTCCAGTCCGCCATAAAGACCTTTGTATCCATGGTTCTGGAAAATGGCGAAGTCCAGATTGGATTCCACACCGGCCTGCTGGGCTGCCTCCACAAGTTGTTTGTTGTGCTCCCGCATCTCGTTGCGCAGAAACAGGCGTTTTTCCTCTTCCCGGAGACGCTGGAAAGCCTCGTCGTCAGCCAGTTCCTGCCTGCGGGTTTGAATGGCAAAATAGGTCTGTCCGTTGGCGATAACTGGTTTTGACGGGTCACCATTCTGAACAATCAGGTAACAGGCATAGCGGGAAAGGGCATAGGACTCCATTTTTCGCTTAGCACCAGAACCGATTGAGACCATCTCGTGCATCTCCACGAAATGGTTTTTTATCTGTTGGCCACTGTTTTCACAGGCTTTCTTAGCTTTTCCAATAACTGGAAGAAAATTTCGGAACTCTGCATAGTCCAAGATCTTGGACAACTGGCGCGCCATCCAGAACTCTTCTCCATCGGGCCCGGTTTCCTTTATGCTGTCAAAAGTCTGGTAGTGTTTCTTTTCTATATCTTTTCCGTTCATCGCCGGATCTCCTTAAGCTTTTTGGTCATCTTAACCCGAACTTTCTTCAGCTCTTTTTCCAGTTCGTCTATCTCTATCTGCACAGCATCAATATCAATTTCCTCTTCCTCTTCAAACGTATCCACATAACGTGGAATATTGAGATTGAAGTCGTTTTCCTTGATTTCATCGAACCCGGCTACATGGGCATACTTTTCCACTTCTTCACGTGACTTGCAGGTCGCCATGATTTTAGTTAGATGTTCTTCCGAGAGGGTGTTATGGTTTTTGCTGGGCACATATTCCCGGCTGGCATCTACAAACAGGACATCCTTGCAGCCTTCATTCGACCCGCCTTTCTCACGGCTCCGGTCAAAGACCAGAATGGCAACTGGTATATTGGTAGTCGGGAACAGATTTCCCGGAAGTCCGATAACTGCATCGAGAAGATTTTCCTCAATCATTTTTTGGCGAATCCGGCCTTCAGCAGCTCCCCGGAAAAGAACCCCA
>JAIVWD010000211.1:0-6318 GCA_049190315.1 Deltaproteobacteria bacterium
CCGCCTTTCAGAATATTGGCAAATATATCATGTCCTACTTTCCCAGGCGTAGTTGAAGCACCGACAACAGCTACTGATTGTGGCGAGAAAATTGCATCAAGATTCGGCAAAATTACTCCTTTGTTGATTGTTGATTGTTGATTTATGATTGAAGGTATTCTATTAATTTTATAACAAAAAGACAGAGCGAAGCGATTCCACAAATCGACAATCATCAATCACAAATCATCAATCATCAGCCTTTTCCCCTTTTATTTTTAATGCCATCTCATATACTTTACTTTTAGGAAGGCCGTATTTTGTTGCGATTTGTTTTGCAATGCTTGAAATCCTGTTATCCGCTAATTCTATATTATTTTTTATTTCTTGTCTTATGATCTCCAACGGGACATCTTTATCTTTAATATACCCTTTTACCAAAAGAGTGATCTCGCCCTTAATAGCCGGCCTGTCTTTAAGGTTTTGAAGAATTTCAGACACGGAATCCCTTATAAATTCTTCGTGAAGTTTTGTCATCTCTCTGGAAAGTACGCAGTACCTGTCACCAATTATCAATTTAATTTCGTCCAGAAGTTTTAAAATACGTTTTGGAGATTCATAGAATATCATTGTTCTTTGTTCGTTTGCAAGTTCCCTTAACAGATTGAGACGCTTATTTTTTGTTTTTGGGAGGAATCCGATAAAAATAAAAGAATCGGTGGGCAGGCCTGCTGCGCTTAGAGCAGTAATGGCAGCAGATACGCCTGGAACAGGTACGACTTTGATATTGTTTGCAATGGCCGACTTTATTAAACAATATCCTGGATCAGATACAGAAGGTGTGCCGGCATTTGATACAAGGGCAACAGACAATCCTTGTTTAAGCTTTTTAATGAGGCCTGGTGTTCGTTTTTTTTCATTGTGCTCGTGATAGGAGACAAGATTGCCTTTAATTTTGTGATGCGATAGAAATCGGCCCGTATGTCTTGTATCTTCTGCTGCAATAATATCTGCCTGCTCAAGTATATTTAGAGCCCTTATGGTGATATCGTCCCTGTTTCCTATGGGGGTTGCAACTATGTAAAGGTTGCCCTCCCTGTTTTTCTTCCCCGAATCATTTATAGGCGAGTTCAAAGGCATTTTTTATTATTTCTATGCTGGGGTTGTCATTTGCTGAACTGATAGCTACCACATCAAATCTTGCTTTTACATTGCTCTGCTTTGTGGATTTAATATACAACAAAGCCACCATTGAAATCTTTCTTTGTTTCTTAGGGGTTACAGCCCATTTTGGATTTCCGAACCGGTTTGAACTTCTTGATTTAACCTCAACAAAGACAAGTGTATCTTTATCTTTTGCAATAATATCAATTTCGCCCAGTTTTGTCCGGTAATTCTGTTCCAGGATTTTGTAACCATGTTTTTTTAGATGCCTGGCTGCAATTGATTCACTTTTTTTCCCAAAATTCTGCTGTCTGTTTAGCATGTTAGTAACGGTTTACGGTTGTCGGTTTACAGCTCACAGGTGGATAGACTGAAGGCTGAAGGCCGAAGTATATCAATCATCTCGCAACGCTCGAATTAAGCCATGCAAGACCTTTTTGGTTTCGACGAGCTTTGGTTCAATTTTGTTCCTAAAAGCCTTCTACCTTCAGTCTATCTACCTGAGTAGTTAGCATAACTTACAGGTATTCTTTGACTCCCTTGAAAGTGCGTCTGTGAATTGGGCAGCATCCGAATGTCCTGATGGCCTCTTTATGGGCCTTGGTCGGATATCCTTTGTGTCTTGAGAATCCAAATTGAGGGTAATCCTGGTCATACCTTTCCATAAGCCTGTCTCTGCTTACCTTGGCAACAATAGATGCAGCCGCAATAGATATACTCAGAGCATCACCTCGTATAATGGGCTCCTGCGGTAAATCTGTTGGTATCCTGAATTTGCCGTCTATTAGAAGATAATCAGGTTGAGGGCTGAGGTTTTTAACAGATATGGCCATGGACAGGAGTGCTGCATTAAGAATGTTGATTCTCTCAATTTCGATGTTGTCAACTATTCCTATACCTATTGAAACAGCTTGATCGTACAGCTTTTCATAGAGATATGAGCGTTTTTTAGGTGATAATTTCTTTGAATCAGTAATGTCGGGATCATGAAATGAAGTGGGCAGAAGAACGGCTGCAGAAACAACCGGGCCGGCCAATGGTCCTCGACCGGCCTCATCAATACCTGCAATATATGAAAAGCCTTTTTCAATGGCTTTTGATTCAAATAACCACAGGTCTCGTTCCATGAGCAAACTATCTGAAACCGCGTTCTTTTATTCTGGCGGCTTTGCCTCTGAGTTTACGCAGATAATAAATTTTTGATTGCCGAACCCGTCCCCTGGAAACAATCTCGATTTTATCTATTATCGGAGAGTGGAGAGGAAATATGCGTTCGACTCCAACACCATAAGATACCTTGCGTACGGTGAATGTGGCATTTGCCAGGCCTTTGCGTTTGCTTATTACAACGCCTTTAAAAGCCTGAATACGCTCCTTTTCACCTTCTTTTATTTTAACACTAACTGTAACTGTATCGCCTGCAGCGAAATCAGGCAAATCAAGCCGCATCATTTCTTTTTCTAATTGTTCTATTGTTTGCATAATAGTAATTTTCCTTTATTTGGATTTTTCATTCCACAGAAATTTACAACCTCATTTTGTAAGCGTTCACAGAACGTTGAAATTAGAAATTAGAAAATAGAAATTGGGCATTCATGCTTTTGTACTGTTCTTCCCAATTTCTATTTTAATCTCTCCCAAATTTCTACTTTCCAATTTCAAGTTTCAAGCCGTGAACGGCTACCTCTAAAAAGCTAAAAAGCTAAAGAGTTATGAGTTTGTAAATTTCTGTTTATAGTTTCCCACCAGTCTATCCATTATAATGGCTGCTGCACACCGAACCGAGAGGTGGTTGTAATTCGAGCCTCCCATTACCGGTTCAAGAAGATAATCGGCTTCGGCAATGAAGTTTTCTGAAAGCCCCCAGGCAGTCCCGAAAACCAGAATATAGGATTTGCCGTCTTTAAGCTTGTTGCGAAGCTTGCTGAAGCTTATGCTTCCGTTATTTTGCCTTGCGGAAGTCACAACCGTCCTGGGGCGGCCTTCGCCTGTGTTATTTATATGATCTATTATTTCAGTTAGAGAATTTTTTAACTTTATAAGCTCTAAAGCTTCTCGCCTTTTTGGATTATATCTTGAGCCTGTTCCATCTGTCCAGTGTGATACAAGCTTTTTAACAAGCTCTTGCTGGTCCTTTAAGGGCGTAACAACAAAGAATTCTCTTATCCCATAAGTTTTTGCCGCTCTTGCTATATCGTGCAGATCAAGGTTTGTTACGGCAGATGCAATTATTTCTCCGTTCTTATTGAGAACCGGATAATGCATCAGTGCTATGTAAAGTTTGGGAGTGTATGATTTTTTCAATATCCAGGCACCACTGTTTAAGAATTTCTATTTCCTGTTCACTTAATGGTCTGTTCTTCAACAGATCTTTTCTTTTCAGGAAGGTCCGGATCAGCGACGTTTCCATCTTCCATTGTTCGATTTTTTTGTGGTTGCCGGACAGAAGAACTTCGGGCACATCTTCGCCTTCAAAAGTCCTTGGCCTTGTATATTGAGCATGCTCTAAAAGATCATCCGAAAATGAGTCTTTTTCAGCAGAATCCACTCCTCCCAGTGTTCCGGGGATTAGCCTGGTTACAGCATCTATTAGCACCATTGATGCCAGCTCGCCCCCGGTAAGTACATAATCGCCTATCGAAATTTCATCATCTATTAAATTCAGGCGGATGCGTTCATCTATTCCCTCGTAGCGACCGCAAACCAGAATAAGCCCATCATATAAGGCAAGTTTTTGAGCAATCTTTTGATTAAAAACTCTGCCCTGAGGTGTGAGCTGAATCGTTATAGAATCAGGAGATTTTTTTTGGGCCAATCGAATAGCGCCGGCAAGGGGTTCCGGTTTCATAACCATTCCGCAACCACCGCCATAGGGACGGTCATCAGTGCTTTTATGCCTGCCTTCTGCAAAATCTCTGATATTTATGGTGGAAGCGGATATCTTATTCCGTTCTATCGCCCTTTTTATAATGCCGTGCGCCCAAAAGGGCTTAAACATTTCCGGGAAGATAGTCAGGACAATGAAATTCATCATAAACCGTCAGGCAAATCCACCGTCATTATTTTCTTGTTAAGATCTATCGATAAAACCACTGATTCAATCCCAGGAATCAGAATTTCTTTATCCCCGCCTTTCACAACAAAGACATCATTACTGCCCGTTGGAATTATTGATTCAACACGGCCGATGTACTCGTCATCTATTGTAAAAACAGAAAGGCCTATAATATCAAACCAGTAATAGGTTTCGTCTTCCAGTTCTGGAAGATCTGCTTTGCTTATAAAAAGCTCAGAACCGATTAATGGTTCCGCCTGAGAGATAGCAGTAATACCTTTCAGAGACAATAAAATGATTTGCTTGTGGGGTTTGGCCCAGTTGACCGCATGGATCTCTTCATATCCTTTTGTATTTCTTATGAGAATTAAACTGTCAGGTTTAAAGACAGACAAAGATTCAGAATAAGAATAGACCTTGAAGGTTCCCTTTAGACCATGCGTGCCGACTATCTTTGCAATAAGAAGAGAACCATTATTTCCCACGAGATTAGTCGTCAAGTAAAAATAACTTACACATCTTGCTTGTCCTTTTGCAATCCGTACAACTTATTTTTACTTGCCTCCTTATTCTATGATCTCTAAAACCGTGCGTTTTTTTATCTTGGCAGAGGCAGCGCTTAATATAGTCCTCATTGCCCGTGCTGTTCGGCCTTGTTTCCCAATTACCTTTCCCAGATCGTCCTTTGCTACTTTAAGTTCGAGTACCGAAGTCTGGTTACCCTCTACCTCTGAAACAGATACTTGTTCCGGATAATCTACCAGAGCCTGTGCAATATGCGTAATCAGATCTTTCATAGCTTCCTCTCCTTTGTTGGTATTGAGATTCAGGGTAAATAATTAGTAACTACTCAGGTGTTTAGACTGAAGGCTATAGGCTGAAGGAAACAAATGATTCCTGAGCGTTATTCTCTATGTTTAGGACAAAATTTCCGGCCGCTTTAAGAAAAATATTGGCTTCTGGGAGTCTTTTCCCTAAAAGTCTTCAGTCTAACCTGAGTAGTTACCCCTTAGCCCTCCTCCCAATCAAGTTAAATAGTTAAGAGCGTCCCGCAGGTCTCGCCTTGGCATTTTTAGTCATGAATAACATTTATTTCGGTGGGCAGAGCCCACCCTACCTGGCTTCTCGTAGCACAGTTTGTAGGTTGGGTTGAGTGAGCGAAACCCAACAAAATGTTCTTAAAAATCAAATCGTCCTGCCTCTGTACTCTCTGTGAGTCTCTTAAAAACCTGAATTGTACGGAGATGGCAGGGCAGGAGAAAGAGTCAAATATGCTTGATATTCGGTTTCCCTGGTATTACAAATAATCAAATGTAATACCGCTCACTCAAAAGGATAATGCCGAAAACAACGATAAGAATATCTCTGCCGCTCTTGAGCCCGCGCACCATGCGAAAGAACAGCAAGCCCGCGACTCCGCCGACAGCAAGACTCAAAACAATCTCTTTGGCCGGGTCCAACAGGGCTCGCAGGATACCTTCGGAAACGCCCGAAGCTTCCGTTATCAGAAGATTCTTGGCCAGGGCAGCGGCAAATCCGAAGATTATGATTGCCAATCCGTCATCGAATCCGACCACTGCATACAGCGTCGTTGTCAGGCTACCCTTCGCTTTGCACTCGTGAATTACCGCCACTGTGCCAGCCGGAGCGCTGGCCGGCGCCATCGACCCGAAGATCAGCGCCAGAGGCAAGTCACGAGTCAGCAGGTACATCACAAGGACAACAACAATAAAAGCGCTGAAAGACTCCACGAGAATTATGGATATAATTCCCGTGCCCAGACGTTTCAGCGACGACAGATTCAGTTCGGAGCCAATGCTAAAGGCCACAAATCCCAGAGCTATTTCCGTGATAAACGAAAGCCGCTCCATCGAAGGCTCGTCAAAAATATGCAGCACCGACGGGCCGAGTATGACGCCGACAACCATATAGCCGATCAGCGAAGGAAGCCTGACAAACTTCGCAACTCGGCCCACGTAAAAAGCTACTATCGTCGCCGCACCCAGAAGAGTCAGCCCCGAAAGATGAAGAAAGGAAAGATCGATTGTAGTCGCAAGGACAGCCATTTTCATCGCACCTGTGTTCCTGTTCCCAACGATCCGGCCGCATAAGTAATATCC
>JAIVWD010000212.1:0-6305 GCA_049190315.1 Deltaproteobacteria bacterium
AGAACCCAAATCCTGTAAAAACATATAATTATATACCGATTCGATCAGGCTTTAGAAAAGCACTTTATCAAGATTATTTTTTGGATTTAAAAGTTCGGTACCAATGTTTGTCATTTTTTTAAAATCAAGTCAATCCTGTAATCCTGTCTGAAATATTTATCATTTATCATTTCTATTTAGCTGCGTTTTATTTATGGCTTTACCTTTTTATAATTAAAATGTTATAAAAAACATGGATCATAACATTGCAACTTACCTAAACATGCTCAAGAATTAAAAGATTTGTAATACGTTAGCCCTTTGAAAAAAATTCTGACAGGATAACAGGATAAACAAGATTTTGTTTCAAGTAAACAAGGTTAAGTCTCATTTTAGCTATCCGGAAAATCATAAAAAATCGTATCCTAAGAAATTAAGTCGGTGGAGAATTTCTCGCTGATATCATAGTAGAGGACAAGATAATTTTAGAATTAAAGTCGGTGAACAGAAAGCCCGCCCGCCTCGCCTGAGCTTGCGATGGCGGACAGGTTGAAATCAAACGTAACGTAAGGTATAAGGTAAGGGATTTTGATGAGGATTTACAGGATGAGTTTTGATATTTTAATCCTGAATATCCTGTTAATCCTGTCAAAAAAGTCTCTTTGAAAGACTAAATTGTTACGATTTATGTTTTCAGAAGCCCTTTGACATCTTCGATTGCCATATAAAAAGAGGGGACCAGGATCAGGGTGATCAGGGTGGCAAACACGACGCCAAATCCCAGGGACAGGGCCATAGGGATTAGAAATCTTGCCTGGCGTGAGGTTTCGAAAATCATGGGCGCGAGCCCGCCGAATGTGGTTAATGTGGTCAGAATGATTGGTCGAAAACGGTGTAATCCAGAGGCTTGTATGGCTTCCAGAGGGGTCATGCCGGTCCGTCGCCTGCGGTTGGCAAAGTCGATTAGCACCAGAGAATCGTTTACCACTACACCGGACAGGGCTACAACGCCGAACATGCTCAAAATACTCAGGCTGTAACCCATGATCAGGTGGCCGATAAGTGCGCCCACGATACCAAAAGGTATTGCGATCATGATAATTAAAGGTTGTATGTAGCTGTTTAATGGGATTGCCAGCATGGCGTAGATAACTATCATAGCCATGAGAAGTCCTCTGAAAAGGCTTTGCATGCTCTCTTTCTGATCAGCCTGCCTGCCCTCGAAACTGTAAGCCAGACCAGGATATTTTTGCTGAAGTTCCGGAAGGATTTCAGCCTTTATTGAATCAAGTATCTGTCCGGCCTGGCTCCTGGGAGTTACATCGGCTGTTACAGTTACGATCCTTTGGCCGTTTCGGCGGTTGATGTCGGTATAAGATCTGCCACGGCTGATATATACCGCATCCCGAAGGAGAATTTCACTCCCTTTTGGTGTTTGCAACACCATTTCTTCCAGGCTGTATTCGGAGATACGTTCTTGTCTTGGCAACCTCACCAAAACCTTGACTTCATTTCGACCCCGCTGCTGCCTGAGGGCTTCGGCGCCATAAAACGCATGACGAACCTGCCTGGCCACTTCGCGGGCTTCCAGGCCAAGGCTTCGAGCCTCGGGCTTTATTTTAAAATCGATCTGCTGCTTGCCAGGTGAAAATCCATCATCAATGTCTTTTGTATTTGGATAAAAACTCAGGGCTTCGGCCATATCTGCGCTGGCTCTTTCAAGAAGATCCATTTTCTGGTGACTGAGCTCCACGGACATGGCTGCGCCTCTTCCAGGACCGCCGGCATCGGATTCAAATTTGATATATTCCAGTCCTGGAATAACGCCTACCTGCTCCCTCCATCGTCTGGTAACATCAGCCGTGGAAAGGGGACGGACATCAGGGGGGGTGAGATAGGCGCGTATTTCTATCGTGTTATCATGAATGGTGGAAAAAATGCCTTCCACCAGCTCTTTATCGCCATTTTTTGAAGTTACCTCCTGGGCTGCCTGTATCAGTTTTTTTTCAACCTGCCGGGCTTTTTCAAAGGCTGTGCCAAAAGGAAGAACTGCGGTCACCTTTGCATAATCAGATTCGATTTTTGGAAAAAGTTCAAAACCCATGCGCCCGCTTTTAATATAGCCGATGGTTACAAGAATTATTGCGATTCCTGTTGCCATGGTCAAATAGCGCCATTGAATGGTTGCTTTTAGAAAGGGCCCGTAACGCTGGTTGACAAATTTCAGAAAAGCACGTCCAAAACTCTGTTGCGCACGAAATATCCAGCCAAACAACCCTGATGGAGCATCTGTTCGTTTGCGTCCTATGTGGGCCGGAAGGATGAAAAAACTTTCAATAAGAGAGATGGCAAAAACGCTGATAACCACCACAGGAATCTGCTTAAATATTTTACCCATAAACCCCGGCACAAAAAACATGGGAACGAAAGCCACCATGTTGGTAAGGATAGCAAAGGTAATTGGCATGGTAATTTCTCTGGCACCTGTAACTGCCGCCTTAAACCAGGTCTTTCCGCGCTGCTGGTGATAATAGATATTTTCACCCACGATAATGGCATCATCAACAACAATCCCCAGGGTAACTATAAAGGCAAACATGGAGATCATGTTTATACTTACATAGGAGATGTTTAAAAGGAAAAGGGAGCCCAGGAAAGATACCGGTATTCCAAGACTAACCCAAAAGGCAAGGCGGGGTTCTAAAAAAAGAGCCAGCAGTATAAATACCAGGGCAAGTCCAATTAAGCCGTTTTTCATTAAAAGTCCCAGCCGCTGACGATAGACATTCGAACGGTCATTTCTAAGGTCAACACTCAGTCCCTGCGGAAGAGCCACATTGACCTCTTTTACTACTTGTCTTACTGCGTCGGAGACAGATATGGGCGTCTGGTCTCCTACCCTGTAAACATCGAGCATCACAGCCGGCTTTCCGTTATAACTTGAGGATACTGTGGTTTCCTCAAAGCCGTCTTTGATTATGGCGATATCATCAAGCAAAATCTGTGAGCCGTCACTTGCCGTAATAATGGGAATTTGGGCGAATTCCGGCCCGAAATCTCTTCGTTCCTTCATGCGAACCAGGATATCTCCGGATGGTGTTCTGATTGCGCCGCCCGGAAGCTCTATTGAAGCTCTCCTTATGCGCTGGGCTACATCCTCGAGGGTGAGCGAATATGAGCGAAGGGTATTCTGGGGGATTTCTACGTCAATTTCATAGTTTCTTGCGGAGATGACTTCTACCTGAGTAATATCCTGGTCCTGGAGAAGCCGGTCCCGGATATATTCTGCGTATTCTCGAAGGACCCGTTCGCTCTGATCTCCGTAAAGAGCCAGGGAGACTACGTATCGCTTTCTGGAGACGATAGCTATCGTAGGTTCTTCAATATCTTCGGGAAAGGATACTATGCGGTCCATCTCGTTCCGGATATCCTGGGCGAGCTTTTGAAGGTTTTCGCCCTCAATCATATCGACAGTGACTGTGCCTAAACCTTCGCGGGCCGTGGAGCGGACCTCATCGGCCCCCTCGAGTCCTTCCACCGCTTCTTCGATAGCAAGCAAAATACCCTGTTCAACTTCCTGGGGGCTTGCCCCAGGGTATGGTACCGTAATCCTGACCATGTCCATATCAAAATAGGGAAACACTTCCTTTTTGATATTGTAAGCCAGGACTATCCCGCCGATAAGCAGAACCAGCATGAGAAGGTTTGCGGCCACAGAGTGACCTGCCATCCATGCGATGGGGCCTTTTTTGATATTGGGGGGGGTATGTTTATTATTTAAATCCATTTTAATTATTCAGGCTGAAGGTTGAAGGCTGAAGGCTGAAGTATTTCAACCTGTGCGGTTAGCTTTTGGATAAAACTGTTCAACATCCTCTTTGCCTCATTGACTTGTTGATTAAGTTCTCTAAAATTTCTCATTTCCACCCCCTTTTCAATGCTAACGGCTAATGGCTAAAAGCTAATGGCTAACCGCACAGGTTGCAGTTTTGTCTAATCACGCATGATTTATCCCTATTAGCCTTCTACCTTCAGCCTTCTACCTTCAGTCTATTCACCTGAGTAGTCACCTGTATTGGCATGCCATCAATGGGTGCAGGAAGATCAGATATGATCAGGCAATCGCCGGGTTTTATGGCATTATCGATAAGTACCACGCCGGCATCTCTATAGACAGGGTGAACTTCTTTAATTTCAAGAGTTGAATTTTCGCCGGCGATCCATATAAAAGCATTATCCCGGAAGGCTGTTCGGGGGATTTTATAGACGTTTTCCAGTTTTTTGCCCTCGATTTCCACACGTACATAATCGTCAATCAGAAGGGGAGGTTGGTCATTTTTTGAATTTTTTAATCCCAAAGGATCTTCAACTTCGATAAGAACTCTGGCCATGCGTCCTTCGGGCGAAAGATCTCCCATCAGCCGTATGACGGTTCCGGTGCGTTCGTAGCCCTGGGCATAGATTATACGGGCCCTGGTTGCCGGATCACCCTGGCTTCGCGGTATCTGAATCCAGCTTAACCTGTCCAGTGGTACTGATGTCTGAATCCAGTAGGAATCGCTGCCGACCAGTTCTGCCAGCCGTTCCTGCGGAGTTACCTGTGAGCCGAGGTTTACCAGTCTGGATCTGACCATAGAGTTGAAAGGCGCTTTAATTTTTGTGCGCGAAAGATCCAGATAAGCCTTTTCAAGCTCGGCCCTGGCTGCATTGAGTTCGGCTTTAGCCTTTTCAAGGTGTGGTTTTCGCAGGGCCAGCTCTACCTCTCTATCATCGGCATCCTTGTCTCCATTGAGCAATTCCCACTCCCGCTTTGCCACTTCCTGCCTTCCAAGTTCCAGCTTCAGGGAATAATTTGCATCAGCCAGGGCTTTTTCTTTTTGTATCAGAGCCAGTTTGTAATCCTCAGTGTCAATCTGAAGCACAAGAGAGCCGGCTTTCAGCAGGCCTCCTTCAATAAACTCAGGGCTGATATCTATGACTTCTCCGGTTACACGAGATTTTAACTCAACTTCTCTTGCAGGTACTACTGTTCCCATAGCATTTAATATTACTATGTGGTTTGCCGGAAAAAGCGGCTTCACCTGGACAACAGGAGCCAGTTTTACTGGAGGCTGCCTTTTACTTTTAGGGCCGGTATTTTTTAGATAAAAGGCTGCGGCAACTCCTGCTACAATGATAATTGCGGGTAAGACAATTTTTAATATCCACTTTTTCCTGACTGATGAGGCTTCAGTGTTATTCGTTAAATTTTTATTTTGCATAGTTCGTTTAGCTCGATAGTATAGGAATTTCTATTTTTTGGTTAATCAATTCGGCATGATAAGATAGATGAGTAAAAAGTGCCTAAAGTATGTTAAAGTGCCTAAAATGCCTAAAGTTGTGGTACGCCTTCGGCGAGCTATATATCTTCAGTGCTTGATTATAACTTCAGCCGTAAACAAAGCGAGCAAAGTTGTATGGAAAAAAATTAAAATTGGCAGCGCCGAAGGCGCATTCGTCAACTTTAGGCACTTTAATATACTTTAGCTCACTTTAGGCACTTATGTTCGCACCGAAGGTGCGCTAACTGGTAAAAAGCAATTATGCGTCGATTTTTTATTGAAGAATCAAAGATTACCGGCCCAATAATATCTATAACTGGTTCAGATGCAGCACATATTAAAAAGGTTTTGCGCATGAAATCAGGAGACAGGATAGGGCTTTTTGACGGCAGGGGTTTTGAGTATGAGGCAAGGATAGAAAATTTATTAGCGGGAAGTGTCGAAGTGTCAATAACAAAACGCTTTTTGTCGGCTTCAGAATCTCCGGTTCAGATAATAGTGGCTCAGGCCTTATTAAAAGACAAAAAAATGGATATCCTTGCAAGGCAGCTTACTGAAATCGGAATAACAAAGTTAATTCCTTTTACATCTGTTCGATCGGTTCCAAGACCGGACAAAAAAAGGCTTTCAGCGCGCAGAAAACGATGGGAAAAAATTGCAATAGAGGCTCTCAAACAGTGCAGGCGCGGCCATGTTACAGAAATAGGTGAAACAATAACTTTTAATGATATAATAAAGATAGATGATGAGTGTGATCTTAAGATTGTTTTCTGGGAAAATGAATCAAAACCCATAAGCGATGCAGTTCAACAGGTGCATGATAGGCATTGTAGAAAAATTTTGGCTGTCCTCGGTCCTGAGGGAGGTTTTTCGGAAAAAGAGATAGAAGATGCAAGAGCCTGCGGATTTGTTACAGCCTCACTTGGTCCACGAATATTAAGAGCTGAGACAGCAGCAGTTGCTGCATGCACAATACTTCAGTACATTTTTGGCGATATGGGTTTA
>JAIVWD010000213.1:0-6265 GCA_049190315.1 Deltaproteobacteria bacterium
TTACATAGTATTAAAAGGATTGGCCACTGTTTTTTCTTTAGGCTCACTTGGGCGAGTTTCAGATATTCTTACATTTTATTATCAGTGGGCGAGTCTTGTATCATGTAATTTACCTGGATTTATTGAAAAATTACGTATTTTAGCTGAATATTGACTTTACTAAAAAATGTCAAGGGAAAGGAGTTTAAACAAACCTCTTCATCATCTCATCTATTATTTCATCAACATTTCCCGGATTAATTCCAAGCTGAATGCATGCATCTTCAGCTTTTGCAGCCAACCCTGAATTCTCCATATCGCCAAGACCTGAAAAAATCCCAAGCCTTCTTCCAACCTGATACAGGCATTGCTTTTCAGGCGGCATTGCCAGAAAATCTTTCAGGATATTTGTCATGTGCTCTTTGTCCTGCGGCAGGGTGCCTTCAAGATCTTCAAAAAGATTCAGTATATGATCACTTTTGACAGCGCTTGTCAGCCCGTCTAAATTTTCTATAAACATCAGGATCTCTTTTACCATCATAATTTCCGTGCATTTTTGAAAACGACCCTCAATATAATCCTGAAAAAGCGGGATGCTGTTTGGAATGGCCAGGCTACGAAGCCTTATGAAATGGGGATTTATATGGTTTAATGCATCGGCCGTCTCTATTGCGTGAACATCTGAAAAATTTATTCCTCCAAGACCGGGCATAACATATTCTGAAAGCTCCATACCGGCTTTCTTAACTTTAAGGCCGGCTTTTATATGCGTCTCCTTTGTGACACCCTTTTTAACCATTTTAAGGACCTGATTTGAACCAGATTCAAGACCTATATGAATCCTGTTTAAACCTGCGTCCTTCATAGCCTTAAGGTCATCATCCTTTATCCTCGCAATAGTATGAGACCGCGCATAGGATGTTATCCTTTCGATCCGGGGAAAACGCATTTTAAGATGATTCAAAATATCTATCAGATCGGCAGGCTTTATTATAAGGCTGTTTGCATCCTGAATAAATACAGATCTCATGCCGTCGGAAAACCATTTAAATGCCGCAACAGCAGGCCTTAATTCATCAGGATCGGTCTTTTTTGCGATTTTTACAATATCGGTACGGCTGATATAGTCTGACTTTTCAGCCATGTTCTTCAGAATTTCCACATATCTATAAACCGAATCTATATCTTTTTTTACATGCTCAACCGGACGTACTGAAAAGCGCGTACCCTTGTACACGGGACAGAAAGTGCAGCGGTTCCAGGGGCAGTTTCTGGTAACGCGCAAAAGAAGGCTTTGCGCCTCGCTTGGTGGTCGGATTGGGCCCTGCTCAAAGCAATAATATTTGTCTGTTTTTTTCATCTGGTTATACAGCTCTGATGTGACATCATTCTCACTCCTATGTGAGATAAAACAACAGTAACTACTCAGGTTGTCTGGTTCACAGTTCACGGTTCACGGTTCACGGTTAAACTGGTGGAAGAGAGGTTCGATTCCGATTTTATAGCTCTCTAACCCTGAACCTGAGTAGATGATAAACTTTTCGAGCCAATTCACGTGCCAGTTGCCATGCCCCTGCCCGCTCGCCGAGCTTGCGAGGCAGACGGGTCAATATCTTCAAACCGTTCAATCTTCATCGCTCTCTAACCGTGAACCGTGAACCGTGAACCTGAGCAGTTACAAACAACAATCAAATGACAGCGGCTAAAAACAGCAATCCCAGGCTTGCGACCATAAGACCGGCTATTGTTTCAATCAAATTCTCGAGCGTAATCGCCAGGCTGCCACGCCTTGCAACCATCCCAAGGGAGATGGCCTTGCCTGATATAACCATCACTACTACGCATGTGATGGTCAGGGCCATACCGACAGAAAAGGTAATCCCCAGCAGGATGCCCAATCCAACCAGCTCCATGGATAGGGCAAACAGCATGATCATCACCACCCCCGGGCATGGGATCATGCCCACCACCAATGCCGATAACAAAGGACCATAGAGATGGCGCTTATGGCTCCCATTGCAAGCCAGGTGGCTGCCTTTTGCACTTTTTATCCATTTGTAAATGCTTTTGATCAGAATGCCCAAACCCAGGCAGGTAATCAGGCTGAAGCTGATAATTTGGGTGATGCGGGTCACGTCTTCCAATGTTCCTGTGATACTCTTCTGTAAAATAATACGGATAACCAGCACAAACATAATTCCCGACAAGCCGTGAAACAGGGCAACAAAGTTGCCGAAAAGCACCCCCCGTAATAATTTCGGCCGCTGAGATAAAATGTACGATATGGCAAAGCCTTTGCCATGTCCTGGGCCGACTGCGTGAATCACCCCATAGGCAAAAGCAACCACCAATAGAAAGGCTAAAGGTCTCATGCTGTTGGTCGCTTTGGCCTCGCGCATCAGATCCGCCATTTTCTGGTTGAGCCGGTGCTGCCACAAAGCGATCATGGACAGAAACGGATTCTTGGCAGCAGGATGCGTCGTTATATTATGGGCTTTTGATTTAGGTTCGGAAATAAACGGGTTCTGCGCAAAAACCGGCTGCAGCATAACTGCTATGTAAACAGTCAAAAGGCAAAGTAATAAAAATGTGGTTCTCATGACTTTAACCTGAATTTCAGAAATAGCGCCCAGGGATTGAGCATATCAAAATAAATCGAGGTGGATTTGTCTTCTTTGATGGAGCTTTCAATCACAAATCGATCTCCATTCTCAACAAGTGCGGGCCGGTTTTGGGCAAAGAAAATGGCGGTATAATAGGAGGGATCATATGCGGCGATGACGATCTGTTTAAACAATTCGCCGGCTTTCACATGGCAAGGCACAAAAAAGTGATAGGAAAGTCTGCCGTTTTTTAAAACTGCGTTAAAATCCTTGATCCACTTGACTTTAAAGGGCTGACCATCAATTTTAACGAAGATAAAATAATCGTTTCCAGCGATATGTGAGAACGCTTTTTCTTTCACCACAGCAACTTCGGCAGGTTCCAGTGTGCTGTTTTGGTTTTTGTCATAATCCGTAGCGATCATGCTACTGAACATCTCATCGAAATTCCACTCGACCCAAAATCCTGCCAGACCTTTATTGTCAAACACGATGTTCAATCGCTGGACAATAAATATGTGCGGATGGGCAATCACATCGGAGCCCATGCACAACACATTCAAAAAAAGAATCAAAGATAATACCTGCTTTCCGATACGAATCATGTGTATTTGACCATCGGTAATTCCATTTTGGGGAAACTTTTTTGTGCCTGACACCAATACCCTGTTTTCTACTAATTTTAAAGTATTTGGTCAAGAATATTACAGGAAATTGAGGCGCTATTGACTTTGAAATCAAAGCAACGATATATATCATAACATCTATTATCAAATTTATGGGGGTCTAAAAGCATCGCAATTCATGCAGATTGCAATCCAATATTAAGGACGCAGCCATCGAGCTAAAAGACTATGAACATCGAACGTCCGACGTCGAATTTTGAATAAGGTATTCTGCCAATTTATTATTATGGAGCAATTAATAGCTTGAATAAATTAAAAGTAATAATTTTAATAACGCTTTTTTTGTTATTTTCCGGCCTGTTCTGCTTTATACTTGATCTCTTTATCTATGCAGACATACCTGCATCAACTATTGATCATAATGAAAAACTTATAATTATTAAACCCGGCCAAGGCTTTAAGTCCTTTTCAAAAAGCCTGCAAAAGGATGGTATTATAAAAGATCTGTATAAATTTAATTTATTTGCCCGTATTAAAGGATATGATAAAAAAATAAAAGCTGGAGAATACCTTCTTTCTGCCGCTATGCCACCGAATAAAATATTCCATATAATAGTAAGCGGAAAAGTACGCCTTTATAAACTGACCATCCCGGAGGGTTATAATCTAAACCAGATTGCTTCAAATTTAGCCAGGGCAGGTTTAGGCAAAGAAGAAGATTTTTTAAGGGCAGCACTTGATTCATCGCTTGTGCATGAAGAAGGAATTGACGCTGAAACCTTTGAAGGATATCTCTTCCCTGAAACATATTACTTCCAAAAAGATATCACCCCGGAAAAAATTATATCTGCAATGGTCAAGAGGTTCCGTTCTGTTTTCACCCCTGCTTTTAAAGAACAGGCAAAAAAACTGGGACTTTCAATTCATCAGGCAGTAACGCTGGCATCCATAATCGAAAAGGAAACCGGCGATCCCGAAGAACGGTCTGTTATCTCTTCTGTTTTTCACAACCGTTTAAAGAAGAAAATGCGGCTTGAAAGTGATCCTACGGTTATTTATGGGATAAAAGACTTTGACGGAAATATAAAAAAAACACATCTTAAAACAGCAACACCTTATAATACCTATCAGATCCATGGTCTTCCACCAGGACCAATTGCAAACCCGGGGAAAAAGGCGATAGAAGCTGCTCTCTTCCCCGCTGATACGGATTTTCTTTATTTTGTATCAAAAAAAGACACTACTCATATGTTCTCAACTAATATAAGGGATCACAACAAGGCTGTAAGAAAGTATCAATTAAGGTAACTACTCAGGTGGATAGGCTGAAGGCTGAAGACTGTTAGGAAAAAGCGCATTTTGAAGCCATGTTTGGTGTAAGAATCAGATGTTTCCGCTAAAGTACGGCAATCGTACTCTTCTGACTCCTTCAGTCTTCAGCCTAAACAGCTTCAGCCTGACTACGTGAGTAGTCACCAATTAAGCAAATAATGGAATTTGGGAATTTTAGGTAAATAATAATGGATATTTCAGATTTTTCAAATGAACAGATTGCCGGCCAGCGCCTGATGGCAGGATTTGACGGAACCAGGCTCAATGATGACCTGATTTTTCTTGTTGATAGCCTGAAGATTGGAGGAATCATTCTGTTTTCAAGGAACCTGACCAGCCCGGATCAGATAAAAGACCTGTGTATGTCGGTTCAGGAATATGCGGTAAAATGCGGCCAACCACCACTATTTATCTCAATTGATCAGGAAGGAGGACAGGTAGCGAGACTGAAAGAGCCTTTTACGCAGTTTCAGGGCAATCCAGATATGAAAAATGTAGAAGATGTCATGCATTTTGCAGAAATAACCGCTTCTGAATTGAAAAATGTCGGGATAAACATGAACATGGCACCTGTACTGGATGTGGCATTTGATAACAAGAAAAGTGTTATGAGAGAGAGATCTTTTGGGAATGATCCAGCATGGGTATCAAAGCTGGGAGTAACACTAATAGAGCGACTTCAAAGAAACGGGATCATGGCTGTTGCAAAGCATTTTCCAGGAATCGGCAGAACTGTGCTTGACCCTCATATTGAAATGCCTCCGCTTGATGCAGATCTCCAGACTTTAGAATCAAGCGATCTTCGTCCGTTTTACGAAGCCATAAAACATGATGTGGCTGGGATTATGCTATCACACATACTTTATAGCAAAATAGACATTAAATGGCCTGCAAGTCTTTCAATTAAAATTGCAAAAGATCTTCTTCGAGACAGAATGGGTTTTGATGGAATAGTCATGACAGATGATCTGGATATGGGAGCAATTAAAAGCAATTACGAAATAAAAACCGTCATAAAACAGATACTTTCGGCAGATATCGACATTGCTCTAATCTGCCACAAAGGCCCGAATATAGAAATTGCATATGAGGAAATTCTAAAGGATCTTAAGGATTCTAAAAACATAAAGGCTAAAGGAAAGGAATCTGTAAAAAGAATACTGAAAACGAAGGAAAGATATCTAAAAAGTTTTATATAATCCTGGTTCCCTCACGTCAAACGTCATTCCCGCGAAGGCGGGAATCCAGTTCATAATCTGATATTATCATACAAATCATTCCAATCGGAATTTTCTCCCTCTATCAATCGTATCTTCCAAGCTCTTCGCCATTTTTTCATTTGTTTTTCTCTTGTAATGGCACTTTCTACATTAGAATGCGTTTCGTAATACACAAGTCTGTCCACATTATATTTTTTGGTAAAACCTTTAACCGTTTTATTTTTGTGCTGCCATATTCTTTGTACAAGATCCGAGGTTACCCCTATGTATAGTGTTCCATTGCGCTTGCTTGCCAATATGTAAACATAGAATTGTTTATCCATCGTATCATGCTTTGGATTCCCGCCTTCGCGGGAATGACGTGATAGAATCCAGTATTTCTTTTTATTTTACCCTAATTTTTTGAGAAGTTACAGTTTTTAATTCTCGAATACACATCATCATTAATACCTGAAGACTTTCCATTCTTTAAGTAATGATAGCCTGTAGCTGCAATCATGGCTGC
>JAIVWD010000214.1:0-6203 GCA_049190315.1 Deltaproteobacteria bacterium
TCCAAAAGATTTAAAATCGCCTATATATTACTTAGAAATATGGCTGTCAAGAAAATTTGTTGTAATAAGGAAAGCAATGATGAATTACAAGAAACCAAAGCGGTACTTTGAAAAATCAGGGGTAGTTGATCCAAAGGCCTCCTATTATGTTTCCATGGAAAATGTTACGAATATGGATAAACAGGATATCAAAACCATGGTTGACCTGGGAAGATACTTTTCCATATTTGCCCCGAGACAGAGCGGAAAGACCACCTTTTTTGAAGATTTTTGCCATAAGCTGAAAAAAGACACAACCTATATACCGATTCTTCTCAGTTTTCAGGACTACAAAGAGTTGGACAAGGCCACATTTTACAAACTGATCCAGGAAGAAATCTACGAGCAGCTTTTGCAGCGATTAGATGAAGTCCATTGTGAAAACCTTCCGGCTGTGCGTGATCTGCTGAGCACGCATCATATCAGCAATCATATCTCTTTACGAAAATTCTTTGAAAAATCGAACAAGGTCATGCCTTCAAAGCGCATCATTATCTTTATTGATGAATTCGACGGCATCCCTATTGGGGAACTGGAGAACTTTTTAACATCTATCCGGGAACTATATCAAAAATACAAAAAGCAGACCGACAAAGCTCTTTACTCCGTTGGTCTGGTAGGCATCCGCAACATTACCAAGCTGATTGTAGGTGGTGTCTCTCCATTTAACATCGCAGATCAGGTCAAACTCCCTCCATTTACACTAAAAAATGTCCGTGATCTTTATGCTCAATATACAGAAGAAACAAACCAGCCCTTTACGAAAGAAGCGGTAAAAAAAGTATTTGATGAAACATCCGGACAACCCTGGCTGGTAAACCGGCTTGGAACTATTCTGACGGTTGACATAAAACCGCAAACCACAGATCCGATTACGCAAAAGACATAGAAAAAGCTGTCGAAATTCTTCTTTATGAAGAAAACAGCCATTTTGATAATATCACGGAAAAGGCAAAACAATACAAAGAAACCTTCATAGACATTGTTTTTGATGGGGTTGAACACATCCCCGGAGATGAGGAGCAGTCCCTTCTTTTGACACATGGTTTGATCAAGGCAGAAGGAAAAAAAGTTCGGGTCAGCAACCCTATTTATAAGAAAAGATTCACCAGGATGTTTTTTTGGGATATTGCAGGAAAAGTTGATATATCCTTTACGCGTTATTATCTGCCTGATGGAAGTCTTAACATGGAGAGGGTATTGGTTGATTTTGAAAAGTACATCGCCCAGATAGGCGCTGCCGCATTTTATTCGACAAATAAACCAATGGAGGTGACCGGCAAGTTTCAGCTCACGGCATGGCTCTACCAGTTTGTCTCCGAGGGAAAAGGAGAATTATATTACGAAAGCAAAACAGGCCTTGGGATCATGGATATCATGCTCATTTACAAGGACAGGAAATATATTATAGAGACAAAGGTGAAGAGGTATCGAGGAACCGTTGACGAAGCATTAGAACAGCTTGCGGAAAAGTATCTTCTGCCTGAAAGGGTCAGCCATGGCTATATAGTTATGTTTGATCCCAAAACCAGAGTAGGCGAGTTATGCACACCGCAAAAACACATACTTGAGGGAAAAGAAATATTGAGCTTTAACATCGGGATAGGGAAGTAGAAGGCAAGAGCAGGCCTCAAATCGCCGTAAGCTGCGTCGGTTAAGAGCCGGGGTGGTGAGCGTTACGGAAAAGGCTTGGCAAAGACCAAGTCAGATATGGATTTAGAAGACGAGCGAAAGCGAACCACTGATGACGTGTCGTAAGCGTATATGATGACATCAAAAGCGGGGTTGCACCACTGTCCCGTGATAAATTCAGGGGGAACCTGTTTACTGCCTGAGTGGTGTCCGGCATAAAGGTGGCGTGAGCTAAATCCAGGCTTGTGTGCGGAACATGGGAACCTGTCGTTCCGATGCTAAGGGAGAAATCCAAGTGGCAGACCCACAAGGATCTGAGTACCGATGCGGAGCACAGGGGCGGAGCAATTCGTAGTAGTGATGAAGGTTCTGTAATGGAGCTGGAGCGAAGGGGTTGCGTCGTTCTACTTTTACATAAGAACAACCCGAAAGGGGAGGATTCTGTTGGAAAAAGTAAAGTCGTTTGATATCTCAAAACGTCAAGTTTGGGAGGCGTACAAATGCGTAAAAGCCAACCGTGGTAGTGCTGGAATTGACAAGCAGTCCATAGCTGAATTTGAGGAGGATATCTCTAATAACCTCTATAAAATATGGAATCGAATGTCATCCGGCAGTTACTTTCCGTCACCAGTTATGAGGGTAGAGATACCGAAAGAAGACGGTCGAACGAGACCTCTTGGCATTCCAACTGTGGCAGATCGAATTGCCCAGATGGTTGTGAAAAATTATCTTGAACCGATTCTGGAGCCCCACTTTCATGTTGACTCGTACGGTTATCGACCAAACAAGTCAGCATTGGATGCGGTAGGAATGGCACGCAAAAGATGCTGGCGATATAACTGGGTGCTTGATCTCGACATTAAAGGATTTTTTGACAATATAAGTCATGAACTCTTGATGAAAGCAGTAACAAAGCACACTGAATGTCGCTGGGTACTATTGTATGTTGAACGGTGGCTGAAGGCGTCAGTGGCAATGTTGGACGGATCTTTCTTATATCCTGAGAAGGGAACTCCTCAGGGAGGAGTGGTGAGTCCGTTGCTGGCAAATCTGTTTCTGCATTATGCTTTTGATTACTGGATGCAGCGGAAGTATCCGCATGTTCCATTTGAGCGGTATGCGGATGATAGTGCGCCACGAAGGCATCTCAGTGTAACCATACATAGAGACGCCATGCTGCACAGGAGATGAGGGTAGGCCCCTCGGAGCCGCCGTGCAGGCGGAGGCTTCAAACCGCCTTAAGCTGCTGTGGTCAAAAGTCATGGTGGTGAGCGTTAAGGAAAAGGCGAGGCAAGACCTTGTCAGGTATGTGTCATGGAGACGAACACCAGTGAACCGCTGATAAAGTGTCGAAAGCGTAGAGACGTCATCAAAACCAGGGGGGAATCGTTAACCTGGGATAAGTTTGGAGGAAACCTGTTTACTGTCCAGGCGGTGGCCGGCATGGAGGCGGCGTGAACTTAACACAGGCTCCTGTGTGGAACGTGGGAACCTACGACGCTGATGTTAAGGGAGAAATCCAAGTGGAAGACCCACAAGGATCAGAGTACCAATGCAGCGTATAGGGGCGGAACAGCTCGTAGTAGTGTTGAAGCTTCTGTAATGGAAGTGGAGCGAAGTGGCTGTGTTATCCAAGTTTTGAAGATTGGCCAACCACATCGTGGAAGGAGCCAATATAATTGGTCAACCGAAAGGGAGGAACCATGGACAAAACAAAGTCATTTGAAATTTCCAAGAATGTTGTATTTGAGGCATACAAGCTGGTAAAAGCGAATAAGGGTGCCGCAGGAATTGATGACGAATCAATAGCCAATTTTGAAGTGAAGTTGAAAGATAACCTCTACAAAATTTGGAATCGAATGTCATCCGGCAGTTATTTTCCCCCACCGGTAAAAGTGGTAGAAATACCCAAGAAAAGTGGCGGTAAAAGAATTCTGGGTATCCCTACAGTAGCTGATAGAGTAGCACAAATGGTTGCTAAAATGTATTTTGAACCACAAGTGGAGCCATGTTTTCTTCAAGACTCCTATGGGTACAGGCCAAACAAGTCTGCCATAGATGCCATAACCATTACTCGAAAGAGATGCTGGCAGTATGACTGGGTCTTGGAGTTTGATATTAAAGGGCTGTTCGATAATATTGATCATGAGTTGTTAATGCAGGCAGTAAAGTTACACACTGATTGCAAGTGGCTGATTATGTATATCGAACGATGGCTCAAGGCTCCTTTCCAAATGAAGAATGGTGAGCTGGTAGAGCGGAAATCCGGCACCCCTCAAGGTGGAGTGATCAGCCCTCTCTTAGCCAATCTTTTTCTTCATTATGTTTTTGATAAATGGATGATGAGAGAAAATCCTCAGAATCCATGGGCAAGATACGCTGATGACGGAATAGCACATTGCAGAAGCCAAAATGAAGCTGAAGAGCTCCTTGTAAAGTTAGATCAACGTTTCAAGGAATGTGGTCTGGAATTTCATCCCGATAAAACACAAATTGTGTACTGCAAGGATGATGACCGCAAAGGAGATTATCCGGTAATCAAATTTGACTTTCTGAGCTATACGTTCAGACCTCGCCGATCAAAGAACAGATATGGAAAGCACTTTATCAATTTTACTCCGGCTGTAAGCAATATGGCTCAAAAGTCTATGCGTCAAAAGATTCACAGTTGGCGGATGCACCTTAAACCGGACAAAAGTCTGGAAGATTTATCAAGGATGTTTGATCCGGTTATACGGGGCTGGATTAATTACTACAGCCGCTTTTATGGATCTGCAATGTACCCTGTTCTCAGGCATTTTAATAATGCATTGGTACATTGGGCTCGCAGAAAGTATAAAAAGTTGAGCTGCCACAGGAGACGCTCAGAGCATTGGCTTGGAAGAATTGCACGCCGGGAGCCCGGTCTTTTTACACATTGGAAAAAGGGAATTTTACCATCGGCTGGATAATGGGAGCCCAGTGAGCTGAGAGGTTCACGCTGGGTTCTGAGAGAGTCTGGGGGTGAGATTCCCCCGGACCACTCACCTGGTTTGTCATTGCCGAACCGAGTCTCAGGCCAGGAAGCTATTGGCTGATCTTAATGAGAGGCTGGGGGATTGTGGGTTGGAACTTCATTCGGAAAAGACAAAAATTGTCTATTGCAAGGATGAAGACCGCAAAGGGGATTACCCTGTTAAGAAATTTGATTTTCTGGGCTACACTTTTCGACCCAGATTATCAAGGAATCGAAGGGGAAAATTCTTTGTAAACTTCAGTCCGGCAATCAGTAACAAAGCAGCAAAGGCAATCAGGAAGAAGGTACGTAGTTGGAGCTGGCAGTTAAGGCCAGGTGATACGCTTGAAGATTTGGCTCGGGAATGTAATTCTATAATCCGGGGTTGGATTTACTATTATGGGCGGTATTATCCTTCAGCTATGCGCAGAATTTTTGAGCATATTAACTGGCGTCTGGTTCGTTGGGCAACCTGTAAGTACAAAAAGCTCAGGGGGCGTCAACGAAAAGCAAAAATATGGCTAAAACGTATTGCCTTGCGTCAGCCAAATCTTTTTGTACATTGGCGGATTGTATATTAAAACGACTGAACGATAGGAGCCGGATGAGTCGAGAGGTTCATGTCCGGTTCTGGGAGAGCCTGAGGGGGAGGTTCCCTTGAGCTACTCACCTGGGAGGGGCGCTCAGCGATGGGTGTCCCCCTTTACGCGTCCCCCTTTACGTCCCCATTTGGACAATAAAGCCCACCGCTACCTGTTGGGATAAAAATATCTATGAAATTTCCAGTAACACCATCAAACCGATACACACTATTTGAATAGGAACTGCTCACATATTTAAAAGATAATTGGATTTTATTGTATTGAAGAAAAAATTGCTGTATTAAGTGAGTTAAGTAAAATTATGACGAAAAGAAGATTATTAATTAATGTTAGGCACCATAGGAGATAACATGAGAAATATGGGCATCATCGCAATTCTTGTAGGGATTGGTGTTATATTCATAAGTATTTTCTTTTCATCTGAATACAACTCTCGAAGAGATCTTATAGATAATATCTATAGAATGGAGATAGTGCTTGATAAAGGACACAAGATCAAAATCGGGAAAGCTAAAGCCCCGGAGCTCTGGCAAAGATATAAGGATACTGATAGAGAAAAGTATATTATAAAAGGGAGGGTTGCTATCCCGCTGAAATATCCATTTTCTTTGTCGGTTTTGCTCATTCTGTTTGGAACAGGCATTGTATTATTATCCAAAAAAAGAAAATGAATGCCTAACGCATAGTTTTAATTCTGAAAGAATTAATCATTTTGATAACCTTTCAAATCGCTCTGCAATAAATCTTTATATTTGATGATTAAATATTGCGGACTGCAAATAACCTGACAGCTTATGTAGCTTGCCGCCAGTGCCCCCTCAAGAATCAGATAATTCTCATGCAGATTGTATTTGTATATTACAAATTATAAAGCGTTTCAATTTGTTATGTGAATAGCAAAAATCACAACCTATAGCTTTATCTCATTAAATTAT
>JAIVWD010000215.1:0-6178 GCA_049190315.1 Deltaproteobacteria bacterium
ATGTTTTCAATATATTAGACACCGATAATCTGCGGGCTGAAGCCTGCTTGTAAAAAACATTTCAATAAATTTAATTTTAGACAATAAAACCACGAAGGTATGCATATCATGAAGATATTTTGCCTTGGTGGTTTTTTTTTGGCAAATTGGAGGACAATTTTATGAATAAATATTTTTTAAATTATTTTGTATTTGTATTATTTATTGTCATGGTCGCCAGTCCTGTTTCAGCTCATTTCGGCATGGTCATACCTTCAGACCAGATGGTAATGCAGGGAGAAAACACAAATGTAAAAATCGATCTTATGTTCTGGCATCCATTTGAAGGCCTTGGAATGGATCTTTCCAAACCAGCCGACTTCGGTGTTTGTATAAATGGGGAAAAAACAAATTTAATAGAATCACTAAAACCCGCCGACGTTGGAGGACATCAGGCATGGACTGCAAATTATAAGATTAAGAGACCGGGGGTTTACATGTTTTATATGGAACCTCAGCCATACTGGGAACCGGCAGAAGATTGTTTTATTGTTCATTATACAAAAGCTGTGGTTACTGCTTTTGGCGATGATGAGGGCTGGGATGAGGAACTTGGCCTTAAAACTGAGATCGTCCCCCTGACCAAACCATATGGACTATACACCGGCAATGTTTTTCAGGGAATTATTAAGCTGGATGGGAAGCCCGTACCATATGCTGAAGTTGAAGTCGAATATTATAACAAAGAGGGAAAATACAGCGCTCCGACTGATTACATGGTAACTCAGACCATCAAAGCCGACCGGAATGGTGTCTTCACCTATGCTGCACCAAAAGCCGGATGGTGGGGCTTTGCCGCGCTAAATACTTCTGACGCTAAAATAAAACATAATGGAGAAGACAAGGATATCGAGCTTGGAGCAGTTATCTGGGTTGAGTTTATTGATATGAAATAATTATATGAAACAGCAATAGCAAAACAATAATCAGGAGTAATAGTTATGCACAAACGAAATTTGATTGTAATTGGGATTACGTTATTTTTAGCATTGTTCATTATTAATTCTAATGCTTTTGCAATAAGCCAGGAAACCGAACAACTGCTGAAAATTCTGGAAAAGAAAAATATCATTACCGACAAAGAAGCTGCTGACATGAGGCAGGAAATGGAATCTTCTTCGCAAGCTGGAGACAAGGAAGCCTATGAAACAAAACTTACGGGTTTGCTTGGGAAATGGGCTGATAAAATACATCCCAGCGCATGCATAGAGGTCGAGGCTTTTTATCAAGACTACAATTTTCATGATCCATCAGTAAGAGATACGGACACAAGTGATCTTGTTCTTGCAACAGTCGAAATCGGCTTTGATGTTGATATTGCAAAGCATGTTAAAGCAAGTCTTTTCTTTTTATATGAAGAAGACGATACAGAATTTGATGTGGACCAGGGAATCATCACAATTGATGGAGCGGATGTGGTGCCTCTTTATGTTGATTTAGGGAAAATGTATGTCCCATTTGGAAGGTTTGAAAGCCATTTTATTAGAGATCCTCTTACCCTGGAACTTGGAGAAACAAACGAAAGCGCTGTGATTGGATGTTTCAGGAATAACCAGCTTGTACTTTCCATTGGCGCTTTCAACGGAGATGTTGATGAAACAGGGGAAGGAAGTTCTAACCACATAGATGATTACCTGGCAAGTGCGGTTTTTACTCTTCCTGAAAAAACAGTGCCAAACCTGGATTTAACTGCCGGGATATCCTGGATATCAAACATTGCCGACAGTGACAATCTTCAGACAACTCCGGCAGATGAAGGAACAGGTGTGAACGCTGAAACAATTAAAAATCATATCGGTGGTTTCAATACATTCATAATTGCTTCCCTTCTGGATAAATATTTCTTCATTGCAGAATATCTGGGAGCCATTGATGATTTTGAAGCAGGTGAGTTAAGTTTTGACGGAGGAAAATCCTACAGGCCGGAAGCCTGGACTATCGAGCTTGCATGTGGTATCACTGACAATCTAAAGCTTGCTGTTTGTTATGAAGGAAGTAATGACTGCGGTGATTTTCTGCCGGAAAAACAGTTTGGCGGCGGCGTTAGATATGATTTGTTTAAACACACATCTGTTGCTCTTGAATACTTTTACGGCAAATTTGAAAATAAAGACACAAGGCATCTGATGACTACACAGCTCGCAATAGGATTCTAACCTAAGTTGAGCGCATTTTGTTTTGAACCGCAGAATATCGAATGTCGAAGTAATGAAAAACTTTATTAAACTTCATAATTCGACATTCGATATTCGCATTTTACTAAAACCCCCTGAACTGTGAACCGTGAACCTTTGAACCCTGAACCGTTGAACCGTGAACCGTTGAACCGTGAACCGTTGAACCGTGAACCGTAAACTGTTACAAACATGCATATTTCAGAAGGCGTATTATCCCCGGCCATTCTAACTGGAGGGGCAGCCCTTACAGCAATTGGCGTTGGGATTGGGCTGAAAAGCATAGATTACGAAGAAATTCCGTATATGGGTATCCTTACGGCAGGTTTTTTTGTTGCTTCCCTTATACACCTGCCGATTGGACCGGCTTCGGTACACCTTATATTAAATGGCATGCTGGGACTAATCCTGGGATGGAAAGCATTTCCGGCCATACTGGTCGGCCTGACGCTTCAAGCGCTTCTTTTCCAGTTTGGAGGAATTACAACGCTCGGCATTAACACTCTTAACATGGCTCTTCCCGGCGTAACATGCTACTATCTGTTCGGCTGGGGAGTGAAAAAGAGCTCAGGCCGGCTGATATTTATAATAACAGCATTTGCAGCAGGCTGTTGCGCTGTTCTTTTTGCAGGAATACTTGTTGGATTTTCCCTGTATCTAAATGGCGAAGCTTTCCTGCCTGCCGCAAAGCTGCTTGTTGCAGCCCATCTGCCTGTGATGCTGATCGAAGGTATTTTGACTGCAACCTGCGCCCTGTTTTTAAGAAAAGTAAAACCGGAACTTATAGAGAGTTACCATGGATGATTTCAAATTACGGCCTGTATTTCTTTTTTCCCTGATAATTTTTGTTATATTGTTTGACGTGCCGGCATTTGCCCACAAGGTATCAATATTTGCCTGGGTTGAGGACGACACTGTCTATACCCGGAGCAAGTTCAGCGGGGGCAAAAGAGTGAAAAACTCTCCTGTAATTCTTTTTGATTCAGACGGAAACAAACTTCTGGAAGGAAAAACAGACGAGAACGGCGAGTTTTCTTTTAAGATAACAAAGCAAAGCGCTCTTAAGGTGGTTCTAAAAGCATCCATGGGCCACATGGCAGAATGGACAATACCGTTCGAGGAAATCAATCCTGGGGCTGTATCAAATACCAGCAAACCTGAATCTGATATAAAAGATTCTCATGAAACATCCTCCAGGTCACAGACAATAAATTCAGGCACCGATCTCTCTGCTCTTTCCGAATCCCATGGAATTTCAAGACAGGAAATAAAGAAGCTGATAGATGAATCCCTGGACAAAAAGCTGGCGCCTATTATGAATATACTGGCGGATTCATACGGAGGTGGTCCCGGTCTAACCGAAATAATAGGCGGAATAGGTTACATATTCGGCCTCATGGGTGTGGCCATGTATTTTACAAGCCGCAGAAAAAAGAAATGATGTAATGGCAGTCGAAGAATTAATAAGCATTGATTCGCTGATTAATCGCATTGATCCCAGGGTTAAGATAATTGAGGTGTTTTTTTTCTCCATTGTTGTGGCTGTATCAAACAGTTTGCCGGTTCTTTTGTCAGCTCTTATTATTTCCCTCGGTATTATTCTTACGGCCGGAATACCTGCAAGAGAAATTTTCAGGCGTCTTGTACCCGTCAATATAATGATAATTTTCCTCTGGTTTTTTCTTCCCTTTACTACTGAAGGTAAACCCCTGTTTAACATCGGCACGCTTGCAGTAACTCATGAAGGATTAATATATGCATTTCGTATAAGCATAAAGTCTAATGCCATGATGCTTATGCTGATCTCGCTTATAGCCTCAACTCCAATCTTTACACTGGGACATGCCATGCTTGAATTAAAGATGCCAAAAAAACTGGTGCATCTTTTTTTCTTCACATACCGCTATATTCATGTCATGGATAAAGAATATATCCGCTTAATAAATGCCATAAAAATGAGAGGATTCAGGCCTGGAACAAATTTGCACACGTACAGAACATTTGCTTATATAGTCGGCATGCTTTTGATAAAAAGCTTTGACCGTATGCAGAGAGTGCGTAATGCCATGCTGTGCCGCGGTTTTAAGGGTAATTTTTACACCATTAGAAATTTTTCTTTTAAAAAAATTGATGCGATTTCTGTCGCTTTGATGATCGTGATTATAATGTTACTGGGGGTAATGGAGTGGACAACAATAACCTGATCATCAATCTAACAGATATATCTTTCAGCTATCCTGGAGAACCTGAAGTCCTTGATAAGCTAAACCTGCAGTTCTCAAGGAATGAAAAAACAGGTCTCATGGGACCCAACGGCAGTGGGAAAACCACTCTTTTCCACATAATAATGGGCCTGTTAAAACCTCTGTCAGGTAACATTGAAATTTTTGGGAAGCCTGCAAAAGAAGAAAAAGACTTTATAGATGTGCGCAAAAGAATCGGCCTGCTTTTTCAGGACGCAGATGATCAGCTTTTCAGCCCAACCGTGCTGGAGGATGTTGCCTTTGGCCCTTTGAATCTTGGCAAGTCAAAGGATGAAGCTATTGATATTGCTCGGAAAACTCTGGAATTCCTTGATCTTGCAGGATTTGAGGACAGGATAACCTACAAGCTGTCCGGTGGGGAGAAAAGGCTGGTATCACTGGCCACAGTCCTTGCCATGGAACCTGAAATACTGCTTCTTGATGAACCAACTACAGGCCTCGACGAAAAAACTAAAACAAAGATAAAAAAAACTCTGCGTGAACTTGATCTTTCATATATACTGATATCACATGAATTTGATTTACTCTCAGAAATAACGGATTCAATATATACAATGGACAAAGGGAAAATACTTTTTGACAAGGAAGTCCATCTGCACGAGCATGTTCACGCCCATCCACATGGTTCATATTCCCACGAGCATGAGTAACCACAGCTCAAGCTTAAAGATATCAAAAAATATATCAAAATATTCTTAAAGTCAGTGGAATCAGAGATGACTATCAGATATCTTGAACCGTGCTGCTCAGGGGCGGCGAGGTACGAGCCGTCCCTTGCAGCAGCGAGGTTAGCCGACGCTTGGATCGTCCAAGTGCGACGTGATTGCTGGTTTGTAGAACACTTCAAACAAAGGGTGAGATTTATCCAGGCACTCTATTGTACTTCCGATACGGAACAGACGCTCAGGGAAACCGATAAACTCAGTCAGAACGGCGAAGGCCGCGTTGACACAACGGGGCGAATCGACCTCAAGTGTATCAATAGAACCAGAGTGCAGGTAGCGACACCGGATTTCGTAAACCGCAAGCAGTTCGTCAGCTAAGGGCGGCTGGAGGTAATCCCACTGACGGAGTGCGTTGATATTCGGTGCCCAGTTGTTCATCGGACCTTTTTCCCAGAGATGCTTGAGCTTGGGGCTTTCGTGCTTATGAAGCTTTATCCGCGCCTCGTTCAACATTCGTTCGATCGCGACCACTGACGCAGATAGAGACGAGAATGCGTGTCCGAGCACATAGGTGCGCTCGATATCTTCGATGATTGGATCGAACACGGCTGTTATCCGAAATAAGGGTGGTCGAATGGCGAGATAACGATCCACCATTGCTTCAGTGACGAGGCTGTCAGGGACCATCGAATCAACAAGCCCCCCAACACCCTTTGGAATGTGAAACACCTTGACGCTCTTTCGAGCCTCAACACGCCTGAATGGATTGTTTTCAGGCAAGTACCTCGCCGTACCGATGTTTAGATTAACCTTGAAAAACATCTATCCTCGATGATGCGTCCACATCACGGATGCGCACCATGAAGCACACTTAAAAGCTAAAAGATGATTTGCAGATGATAAATTAATCAGAGACAAAATCGTCACCGCTGGTGCGCATTCCAGTGCATGTGATGGTTGTGTGCCGGGCAAGGCCCGGCTTCTGGTGTCAGGTGCACTGACAGGTTGGCGGCTTAGAATGTAAAGGCAACCATCA
>JAIVWD010000216.1:0-6150 GCA_049190315.1 Deltaproteobacteria bacterium
TTACCGTCATTTCAAGCTGTTAGACGTAACAGGCAAAAGTTAACCGGACAGCAGTAAGTCTAAATGACAAGGAATCATATTATGTCTACTCGACAATTGAAAAGGAGATCTCTTCTAAAGAATACGTGCAGTGCGGTTTTAATACTGGCATTGTCTGCATGCGCTGGGGATAAGGATGATCCGATAGGAAGTTCAAGCATAGAATTAAAGGTTGTAAAAACAATAACACATGATCGTGACCTCAATTACGTAGTACGGTCGATCATCTATCCAGAAGATCCCAACACGATGTTTCTCACGCTTAGAGGTGGAGGGATATCTACCTACGACGTCTCAGATCCTGCAAATCCAAAGTTGTTAACTCATTGGGACGAAGTACCGTGCCGTCGTGTCGAAGGTCAAGATCGAATAGAAAATCTACTTGTCGTAACAGATATTTCGGTGGGTGGATTGTTTCTATTTGACGTTACAGATCCTGCTAACTTGGTACAACTAAGCTATTTGAACCTTGAGGGAATTGATAACGTGCTTCATAACAGAATTTATCGAGCAAACGATAAAATGTATGCATTGTTTTCGGGAGGTTTCAATTTAACAACAGAGGAACTGTCAACATTGTTCGTGGCTGTTGATATTACTGACCCAAAGAATCCATTCTTCGTGTCCAAAATAAACACCGGTATCTCAGGACCCGAAGGTATTACCATCAAAGGTGATTACGCTTTCTTAGGTGGATTTGGGAGTACGAAATTTTCTGTCATTGATATTTCTGACCCTACTAACATGAAAATCGTAAAAACTTTAGACGAACCACACTATTGCCAAATGGTCTCTGAAATAGGTGATGACGGAGTCCTGTTGTAGGTATGCAGATTAAATACTTTTAAACGGAGGAGTTTTTTTAGAATAGATTGACAAATAGTAAATGATTATCGGAATAAATAGGTCTCAAATTTGAGGCCTTTTTTATTTTAATAAGCAAGGGCGGCGGATTGAAATAGGCATACTGCCGCCCTTGCGAAGCTGTGGGCCTGTACAGCCCACAAGGAACGTGAAAATGATATTCTTTTCTGCTGTCAAACTCAAGGAACTTTTTAAAAAAAAACGCGATTACCCATGGCAAAAGCCCAACAGCTGCCCCCGCTGTAACAGCTGTCGACTATGGGGACATGGTTATGCACAGGCAATTTTTGATGGGTTCATACGCCCGCTGTTGCTTAAGCTTTACCGCTGTCCGGATTGTGGTTGTGTCATTCGGATCAGACCCAAAGGCTATTTTAAGCGTTTCCAGGCTTCGGTTGAGACAATCCGATCGAGCATCGCCTGCAAAGCAGCCACAAATAGATGGTTAGCCGGCGTTGAGCGCACCCGTCAGTGTCACTGGTTCAGATTTTTGTGCCAAAGGATCAAAGTTTATCTGACCGACACCTGGCGTGAAGGTATCGTGGCCGGCTTTGATTATCTTTTGCAACTAGGCCAGATTCCGGTCAGCCGCGCCATTTAATCTGCACACATCTTCATTTGGGATACACCCCAGCGAACAGTATCATTTTTTTCACCTCCTTTTTGGGATATGGCACAGAAAAATCCCAAAAAGGAGGTTAATTATGATTGAAGATGAAAAAATGCAGGTTGCGGTGTTTCGATTCGGCGTGATCAGCGACTTTGTCACCGGGGCTCAAATGAGCCGAGCTGAAAAAAGACGTCTGATGCGCGATAAGTGCGCCCGCAAATGGCAAATCCCGTTCTCAGAGAAAACCAGCCTCAGCATAGGCACGATCAACCGGTGGTGTCGTCTTTATAAAGACAGCAACGGTGATTTAAAGTCGCTGCATCCCCAAAATCGATGCGATCAGGGCAAAAGCCGGGCCATGGATGAAGACACCTGCCTATCGCTAATCGAGTTAAAATTAGAAACCCCAGCGCTGACCGTGCCCCAGCTTATCGAACAGATGAACCGGCAAAACCGGGTTAACCCGGGCATCGTACTGAACAACTCCACGGTTTATCGATTTTTACACCAGCAAAACCTGATCCATCTGCAGATAAAAAGGCCTGTGGATCGGCGCAAGTTTGAAGCCGAGCTGCCCAACGACCTGTGGCAAAGCGACGTGATGCACGGCCCTAAAGTCGATGTTAACGGTAAAATGCGAAAAAGCTATCTGATTGCCGTCATCGATGACCATAGCCGGCTGATTACCCATGGCCAATTTTACCTGTCAGAAGCCCTGCGCTCTTATCTGCAGGCCTTTGAAAATGCCCTGGCTAAAAGGGGGTTGCCCAGAAAGCTTTATGTGGACAATGGCGCCGCCTTCCGCAGCCGGCACCTGGAATATGTCTGCGCCTCATTAGCCATTGCGTTGATACATTCCAAACCCTACAAACCACAGGGACGTGGCAAAATCGAACGCTTTTTTAGAACCGTGCGTGGGCAGTTTTTAACCGGCTTTAGAGGCCAAACGTTATATGAGCTCAATGAAGCCTTTGATGGCTGGCTGACTCACGTTTACCATCAACGAAAACACTCTGCCACCAAACAAAACCCCTTTGAGCGCTTCACGGCCAACCTGCACTGTCTGAGACAAGCTCCAGATAACCTGCACGACTACTTTCGTAAGCTGGCCCTGAGAAAGGTCAACAAAGACCGCACCATCACCCTCAACGGGCATCTGTATGAGGGTCCGGTGCCTCTGATCGGAAAACGGGTGGAATTGCTCTATCATCCAAGCCAGCCCGATCAGGTGCAAGTCAAATATCAAAACAAGTCTTTTGGCATGCTTGCCCCCGTCAACCTCAATGTCAATTGCCGCATCAAACGAGACAAAAACAACAATCCCCAGATCCACTCCAATACCGACGCTGGCCAATATGGGGGCGGAAAACTTTGGTCTTCCAAAAGGAGAGATGATGAACACTAATTATCGCAGTTTCTTCGGACTGAAAAAAGAACCTTTCGGCTCGGACATCAGCTGCAAAGAAATTTTAAAAACCACCGAACTCATCGATGTCAAAGAACGCTTTGACTATATCATCCGGCTCGGGGCCATCGGTCTTGTCACCGGAGAAGTCGGCAGCGGCAAATCCACCGCCATCCGATATGCCGCAGAACACCTGCACCCTTCCGAGTACAAAAGCCTTTACATGACCGCATCCTCAGGCGCTATCATGGAATTTTACCGCCAGTTGGTCAATGAATTGGACATTCACATTAAATCCAACTCCAAAGCCCTGATGCTGCGGCTGATCAAAAAAGAAATCACAGACCTGGTCTGTGATAAAAAAATCAAAGTCGTGCTGCTCGTCGATGAAGCCTCGCTGTTGCGCCTGGAAGTGTTTGCCGAACTGCATACCATCTGTCAGTTTGAAAAAGACTCCAAACCATATTTGCCCATGATTTTAGCCGGTCAAAATAACCTCATCGACAAACTGTCCTATCGCTCCTCGGCGCCGCTGGCTTCCAGAATCGTGGCCCGCAGCCACCTGCAGGGCACCAACCTTGCCGGAATGGAAGATTACCTCAAACATCACTTGGCCATCGCAGGCATTAAACAAAATCTTTTTGATCAAAACGCCATCACCGCTATCCATCAGGGCTCCGGCGGACTGTTTAGAAAAGCCAATCACCTGGCTCGTGGCGCCCTGATTGCCGCCGCTGCCAACCAGGCCACCTTGGTCAATGCCGACCATGTTCGCCTGGCTTCTACAGAAATCTTTTAAACCTTCAAATACGATAAGGAGATAGCCAAATGGACCTGGATTATGAAAGACACTATCAGCATGTACTCGACCAGATTACTCAACAGCTTGAAATCCTGATGATGGATATTCTGCTGGCTTCTATCAACCGAATGAAATACGATTATCAAAACGCAGTGTTAAAACCGTATCATGAAACCGATGACATCGACTTCTAAGATGAGCATAAAGCAACCGGGCCTTTGAATAAGAGGGCCCGGTTGATTTAATCTGAAAATTTTACTACTCGTTCAAAATAATCAGGAAAAAATAGTTATTTTAATCCGGGAATCAACACACGACTGATGCGATCTTGGAGGTATCACTCAGGGCAGCTCGGCTCTCTTTTTCAAATGAATTTGTATTCTAAATGAGACTCAACACAATCATGGAAGCAATGTCTTTCCGAACTCATTTCAAGATGGAACTGATCGTACCATGGATTTGAAATTAAAAACCTCAAGAAGATTTACGACCCCCTTGAGGTTTTATACTGGTAACTTTAGAAATCCTATAGTTTTTAATCGTTTCATAACCTGTTGATCCAAAAAAGTTGGTTAACGGTAATACAGGACCAAAAAACGAGAAAATTTGGAAATTGAGGTTATTCAGATAAATATATAAAACAAACGTTTCTGTCAACCATTATAATAAATATCAATTAGATGTGTAATTTATTTTAAAATGCATAAAGAAAAAACCACTTTAACAATACCAATAGATTTATCGGATACAATATTTAGAATTGCTTTAAACTATCGCTATTATATATTTTAAAGCTTAAATCCGAATAAATAGGGTAACTTTTCGTAAATGGTTCCACACCGCTTGAATCGACATATTATCAAGTATATTTCATCTGGCAATCGCAACATTTTACGTTTATATTTTATTTTATAATCCGTGCCTGCTTCCATACCTGATAATCCAATCCATAAATTGTGGATTCCGAAATACAATCAAAACAATTTGAAAATTTAAAATTTCATCCAAATACCTTGACTTGATTCAGAATCAGCTGCTAAATTCACCATAATTAATAAAGGCCGCCTTTAATTAGGGCCGGTTTCGTTCTGAGGGTAAGATACATCTGTCATTATGGCAGCCCGAAGTTGGGAACCATGATAATATTATGAGAGGAGAGTGCTGCTATGGCGAACGGAACTGTAAAATGGTTTAACGAAAAAAAAGGATTTGGCTTCATTGAACAAGATGAGGGTACCGATGTATTCGTTCATCACACAGACATCAATGCAACTGGTTTTAAGACACTTAAAGAAGGCGACAAGGTTACCTTTGATTTAGAACAGGGGCCAAAAGGCCCCAAAGCTGCAAATGTTACTGTAGTTTAGTTTGCCAATTCAATCAGTAAAAGGGCATTTCCTCGAGTAAAGAAGGGCGTGCCTCTATTTTTTTAATAGAAGAAATTTCTATGTTTTAAGAAAGGATATTTCAACCGTCAGAAAAAATGGATGACAACGCGGATGCAAAAAGGCTCGAAGGAAAGAAAATTGCCGTACAAGATCGTTGGATATTGGAAAACGGGCCATTTAAGGGGCAAATTAGTTTGAATTTAAATAATCCATCCTGAGGCTGAATTAGTCAAGAGATGAAAAAGCCTAAGAAAATTAACCTCCATTGATAACAGATAACTTATTTCTACTGCTTACAGAAAATTCTTTAAGCCGTTGCCGGTGGGTTGAGTGTTTTAAAGTTATTCTTCGGGTAAACAACTTTATACCATCACATATCCCGGATGACTTTCAGCATGTCTGGAGTTGAAATGATACCGACCATTTTTTCGTCCCGCGTTACAAATACCCGATGGATTCGGTTTTTGATCATCATATCGGCCACCTGCTGCACCGGCGTATCTTCAGTCACCTGGAATATCATCGGTGTCATAATGGCACGCACCGTTTTTAACGGCTCCGCCTCGATGCGAAACGATGCGACTTCCTCTCGTGCACATTGGCGCTCCAGGGCATGAAGGTAATAGTCATGGGGCCATTGCGTATCTTTTTCGGGTTGGGTATCATACTGAACAATATCGCTTAAGGAAACCACTCCGATCAGATTCCCTTCCTTGGATTGAACGGGTGCACCTGAAATGGAATTCTCGATCAGAAATTCGGACAATCGTTCGATGGACCAATCAGCCTCTACTACCAATACTTCCGTGGTCATAACATGGTTCGCTGTCAGGTCTCTCATGACGTGCTCCGGTTAACGTTCCACGTGAGCTGCCGACAACTAGCAAGCGAAGCGCCGCTGGTTGACGGTCAGTTCGACGTGGTTGGTTAGACTGCATTGTCGTTATTCACCTGTGCGGCATACGTGTATTTTGGTAAATGAAATGTTATTCCAAAGGCAGCATTCCGCTATCGATCTGATTTTTTAATTCTTTAAGGAGCA
>JAIVWD010000217.1:0-6128 GCA_049190315.1 Deltaproteobacteria bacterium
ACGGCTAAGTCATTCTCTCCCATAACATATTGAAACAACATTAATTAATCGGTTTAAACCACTACCTCTGGTAGTGGTACCATAAAAAGGTTTTACCGTTGTAGTAATTATCATTATGTACCTCCTAAGTCCTGAAAGGTATCCAGGAAATAAGGAGGTATATAATGAGTAAGCGATTTAAAAAGTTATCACACACAATCTATGAATGTAAATATCACATTGTTTGTTGCCCAAAGTATAGACACAGGATATTCAAAGATGAGATAAAAGAATATACAAAGGGTCAGATATATAGCCTTTGTGGCCAGAAAGATTTAGTCGAAGTGCTGGAATTAAATATTCAAGAGGATCATATTCATCTTGTGATGTCAATTCCGCCGAAATATTCTGTTTCGTCAATAATGGGTTTTTTGAAAGGGAAATTAGCATTACGGCTGTTTCAACGATACGAGAGATTGGGAAAACGATATTGGGGGCGGCATTTATGGAGTCGAGGATATTGTGTTAGTACAGTCGGCCTGAATGAAAAGCAGATAAGAGAGTATGTAAAGTGGCAGGAGCAGAAAGAAAAAGAGATTGAACAGAAGCAACTAAGACTGTTCAAATAAACAAGTAACAGGGTACCTTTTAGGACAATTAAAACAAGCCACTTCCTCTGGGGGTAATTTGACTATTTCGGCAGGGACCGCTTGAAATTGACTGATCGGGCCATCAAAACGGTGCTTGAAAAAATAGAATCGGCTTTTGATTTGTGGATGCAGTTGATTCACCGCAGTTTTTTGAATCCTGAATTGAAAGACAAGTATTTAAAGTTGGTGGAAGCAAGAAAAGCTGCTCTTTGGCTGTAGAGCAAGTGAAAGTATTCTAAGACGGCTTTGCATCCCACTTACGTTTAAAATTATCGGCAGAAAAGGGGCACGGACAAACAAGTTTGTCCATGGCACCCGTCGGTGAACTTCTGAGCCCTGAACCCGTGAACGGATATGACTTATTTAAGCCCGCTTTTTATTAAGGCTTCTGCCAGCGGGTTATTAAACGGCGTATTCCCGCTGCTTAAGTTCTTTTTGTCCTTATTCTTTGGTTTTGGTTTACGATTTTTAGCCTTTTTTAAGCTTGGATTTTCCACTCCAGTACCCGACTTCTCTGCCTGCGATTTCATTGAGAGAGAAATCCTGTTTCTGGCAAGGTCAACTTCAAGCACACTTACCGTAATCTTTTGCTGGACTTTTACAATATCAGCGGGATTTTTTACAAATCTGTCCGCCATCTGGCTGACATGAACAAGGCCGTCCTGATGCACGCCGATATCAACAAAAGCGCCGAATGCGGTGATATTTGTCACAATTCCCGGGAGTTTCATTCCAGGTCTCAGGTCTTCGATTTTTTCAATACCATCGGCAAATGAGAATGCTTCGAATTTTTCCCTTGGGTCACGTCCCGGTTTTGCCAGTTCATCAAGGATATCATTCAGCGTGGGAAGCCCGACTGAATCAGTAACATATTTTGTAACATTAATTTGATTCCTGATATCAGGTTTTTTTATAATATCAACGACCATTGTCTCAAGGTCTCTCGCCATGGCGTCAACAATATAGTAACTTTCAGGATGCACTGCGCTGGCATCAAGGGGGTTTTCACCGTCATGAATCCTTAAAAAACCCGCAGACTGTTCAAACGCCTTGGGGCCAAGGCGCGACACTTTTGTCAGTTGCTGCCTCGACATGAAGGGTCCGTTGTCCTCACGATAAGCGACAATGTTTTTTGCGAGTCCGGCGTTCATGCCTGAAACATAGGTAAGGAGCTGGGCGCTGGCTCTGTTCAGATCAACACCAACACCGTTAACACAGCTCATAACAACATCATCAAGGGCCTGTTTCAGGGCTTTCTGATTGACATCATGTTGGTACTGACCGACGCCTATTGATTTGGGATCGATCTTTACAAGCTCTGCAAGAGGGTCCATCAGACGTCTTCCGATTGATACAGCTCCGCGCACCGTTAGATCATGATCCGGGAATTCTTCCCTTGCCGCTTCAGAAGCGGAATATATTGATGCCCCGCTTTCATTGACCATTATAACCTGCACAGGCTTTGAAAAAGGGACAGCCTTGACAAAGGCTTCTGTTTCTCTGCCGGCCGTGCCGTTTCCCATAGCTATGACTTCAATATCAAATTTTTCGCAAAGGGATTTTATCTTACCGGTTTCCGCAAGAGCCTTTTTTTCAGACATATGGGGATAAACAGTATCAAAATGAAGCAGTTTCCCCTGCGGGTCAAGACAGACAAGCTTGCACCCTGTTCTGAATCCAGGGTCTATTCCCATTACGCGTTTTGCTCCCAGCGGCGGAGCAAGCAGAAGCTGGCGAAGGTTATCTACGAACACTTTTATCGCTTCAGTATCAGCCCTTTCTTTTGCGTGGAGCCTGGTTTCGGTTTCCATTGAACGGGAAAGAAGACGCTTGTAGCAATCCTTTACGGCCAGCTTTACCTGTGCGGAATCATCACCTTCTCCATTAATAAACAGGTTTTCAAGTATAGCTGTTGCCTCATCTTCGTCAGGCAGTATGTCAAGGTTAAGAAAGTCTTCGCTTTCACCCCGTCTCATGGCCAGCATCCTGTGAGAAGGAACGCCGGCAACTGTTTCCTCCCAGTCAAAATAATCCCTGAATTTAGCCCCTTTTTCCTCCATGTCTGAAGCAACCCGGCTTTTAATCACAGCTTTTGTGAAAAAGAGGTTTCTCAGTCGGGCTCTGGCCTTATCATTCTCATTTATGATTTCTGCAATTATGTCTCTGGCCCCGGCCAGGGCGTCTTCAACAGACTCAACCCCCTTTTCAGGGTCAATGAAAGATTCCGCTTCTTTGACCGGATTTGCTCCTTTCTGTTCAAAAATTATCAGCGCCAGCGGTTCAAGCCCTTTTTCCTTTGCTATAATTGCCTTTGTCCGTCGTTTTGGCTTATAAGGAAGATACAGGTCTTCAAGCACGGTCATGGATTCCGCAGCAAGAACCTTTTCCTGCAGTTCGTCCGTCAGGTGACCGTGTTTTTCAAGAGATTTGAGGATCGCTTCCTTTCGTTCCTTCAGTTCCATAAGCTGGTTCAGCCTGTCCCTGACAGCCATAACAGCGACTTCGTCAAGACTTCCTGTGGCTTCTTTTCTATAGCGCGAGATAAACGGAATTGTTGCGCCTTCCGATAGAAGAGAAGCTACCGACTGAACCTGATTATCGGTTATATTTTGTTCTTTGGCAATTCTGGATATAAATGTATCGTTGTTCATAGTCCCCCGGTATTAATTTTTTGTGACCACTCACGTAGTCAGCCTTCAGCCTTTAGTCTATCCTATCCACCTGAGTAGTTATACATTCCTGGCCTCGTTCTTTCGCAGCCGACAAAATATCTACAGGTTCGATATTTGTCAAGCTTTTGACCGAGACCTTAGTACTTTTTCAGAAGATTGATTCTCGCAAAGGAAGAGTCTGCCCAGATTTTCAGGCCTGTTACGGGAAGTGAAGCTCGTTTGGACTGGGTAAAATCAAAGCGGAATGGATAAAAATAAGATTGAGATTGTGTTCTAATTCCTGTTGACAGATATTATTGGATACTTTAAGATATTTTAAGATACTTTTGGAGGATAATATGGGCCGAGGGAAGGTTTTTCAATGTGAAGTAACGATATCATCCGGTGTAAGAGAAAAGCTTTTTAAAAAACATAATATAGAAATCTGGGAAGTTGAAGAGGTCATTTATGATGATCCTCATGCTTTTTCTATAACTTATCGTGATTGTTATTTTCTTTATGGTCAGACATTTTCGGGCCGATATCTATTGATATTGGTTAGATTGTTGTCTTCAGAAGAAGTGACTAAATTGGGCTTTAAACAGGGAATCAACTTCATTAAAATAATTACTGCAAGGGACATGAATAAGAATCAAAGAAAAATGTATGATAAAAAGAAAGGGATAATATAATGAAAAACTCCAAGAAGGTCAGCGATATTCCCTTGATGAATGATGAGAAACTGGCGAAGTTCTGGGATAATAATGAGCCGGAGGACTTTGAAGGGTGGGAAGAAGGAACAATGAAATTCACACGCCCACCTAAAAAGTTAATCCAATTGAGACTCGATCCAAGAGATGTCAGAATAATTGACAGGGAATCCAAACGGTCAGGCATCGACAGGGCTCAATTAGTACGCTCATGGGTAAAGGAAAAGATAAGTCGCATACACAACGATGAGAGATTATGAGGGTCAGGTGACCAGTCATAGGATTACAAAAAAATGAAGCCCCATTTTTTCAGTGATATGAAGGATGGGGTTTTATTTTCAGGAAATTTTGGTCAGGACAGAATAATGAAAAAAGAGATTGAAATAAAATGGTTAAAAAAAGAGTTGAAGAGTCTGTTTAGAAGCATGGATTATATTAGTGATAATTATCTTAACAAAGAAGGTATTTTTTTTAGCTTGACTTAAAGTGTAAGCAGCTATAGTAACCAAGGTTACTGTAACGGAGAATACTGTTTATGAAATTTTATGGTCGAAATTCAGAGCTTAATGCTCTGTTAAAGCTCTATGGACAAACCAAAGAAGGCGCAAAGATGTCTGTGCTTACCGGAAGAAGGCGCGTCGGTAAGACACTGCTTTCACTTGAGTTTGTCCGAAATCGCAAATTTGTATACCTCTTTGTTTCAAAAAAATCAGAATCTTTACTTTGCATTGAATATTTAGAAGAAATAAGGCGGGTATTTGATGTTCCTGTAATCGGTGAGATCAGGAAATTCAAAGATATTTTTTCACTCCTCCTTGAAATTTCAACTAAAGAGAGTTTTACACTTATTGTTGATGAATTTCAGGAGTTTTTTAATATAAACCAGGCCGTTTACTCTGAAATGCAGCATTTATGGGATCTGAACAAAAACCGGTGCAGACTGAATCTGATTTTAATAGGCTCTATCTATTCGTTGATGCACAAAATATTCCAGAATGCAAAAGAACCTCTTTTTCAAAGGGCAGACCGCATTTTTTTCATAAAACCGTTTACTATAAAACACATAAACCAAATATTAGGTGATTATGGTATCAATGACTTAAAAACCTTATTTGATTATTATGTATTTACCGGTGGAATCCCAAGATATATTGACATACTGGTAACGAATTCAGCTTTATCTTATAATCATATTGTAGATTTTATACTTGAAGCGAACTCTCCTTTTTTAAACGAAGGGAAAAATCTTCTTATTGAAGAATTCGGAAAGGAGTATGGCATGTATTTTTCGATTCTTGAGCTTATTTCAGCAGGAAAAACAGCAAGAACGGAAATTGAATCTATTTTAGAGCGGAATATAGGCGGATATCTGGATCGTCTGGAAAAAGATTATTCAATTATATCAAAACACAAGCCGATCAATGCCAAACCTAATGCGCGTCTTCAAAAATATTTTATCACCGACAACTTTTTAAACTTCTGGTTCCGTTTTCTTTATCGTAATTATTCCGCTATTGAAACTGAAAATTTTGATTACATCAAAATATTGCTAAGGCGCGATTACTCAACCTATTGCGGCAAAATACTGGAAAAATTTTATCATGAGTTGTTTGCCGGTACAGGCAAATATAACCGGATAGGTTCCTATTGGGAAAAGGGGAATCAAAACGAGATCGATCTTGTTGCTGTTAACGACATGAAAAAGGAAATAGTTATCGCTGAAATAAAGATGAATCCATCCAGAATCAACACCCGCGTATTAAAACAAAAATCACAAAGGCTTCTTGCAAGCTATGCTCAATATCGTCCCAAATGGATAGGTCTAAGCCTCAAAGACGCCGTGAATTATCTGTGAAAGATAAGGCCGGATACTCTCATCAGGAGTAAAACATGAGCAATGTGTTTAAACAAAACCCTGTTCTTCAAAAAACGGTTTTTTTTCCAATAAACATAAGCATCGGCCCGAGAAAAGAAAAGGGCAGCAAACCGGATTATGGCAACTTTGCTTTTGAGCTAAAAAAGAAAGACCTGAAACATTTTCCAGTGCTGTTTAAGTTTGACGACAACTTCAAGTTTTCAGGGTTGACGATACTGAGATGAATCAATGCCGAATTTGCTGTCAATTTTTTGCAAGGGAT
>JAIVWD010000218.1:0-6118 GCA_049190315.1 Deltaproteobacteria bacterium
AGCCAGAGTGAACATATTTTGCTTTTTAAAAAAACTATCTAATACCTGCCCTGCCAGAGAAGCTTCATAGGAATTAGTGGGTGCGAAACTTGAGATATTTGCTTAACGAGGTCTAAAGTTAACAATTTGAAAACAGAAATACTATATGGTTTCCATCCTGTTTTTGAAGCTCTCAAGGCCGGCAGGAGAAGTTTTTTTGAGCTATATATTGCAAAAGACAAAATACCAGAGCAATTTGAAAAATTGTCGGCAATAGCTAAGTTCAAAAAGATATCTGTTAAAAAACTAAAGCCATCTCAACTTAAATATTTAACCAAAACCGATCTGCATCAGGGAATTGGAGCAAAGGTAAGTCCATATTCATTTGTTGGACTCAATGATATTGTTGACAGGCCGCAACATCCTGATACCAGACAGTTGTTTTTATTGTTAGACAATGTGGTAGATCCGCATAACCTCGGCGCTATAATCAGAACAGCTCTTTGTGTCGGAGTTGACGGAGTAATAATTACAAAAGACAGATCCGCCTTGCCTACACCGGCAGTCTCCAAAGTATCTGCCGGAGCGCTTGAACATATTAATGTGGTATGTGTAACAAATATTGTAAATACAATAAAATTATTGAAGGATAAGGGCTTGTGGATTTTCGGAATGGACAAAAATGCAGATAAAGACGTTTTTTCCTGTGATTTTTCAGGCTCACTTGGTATTGTTATTGGCGGAGAAGGTAAAGGCATACGCAGCCTTGTCAAAAAACAATGCGATATTTTAATTTCAATACCACAGATAGAAAAAATAAATTCCCTGAACGCCTCTGTTGCAGCAGCAGTTGTAATGTATGAAGTATTCAGACAGAAAAACTTAATAGTATAGATGAGTAAAAGTGCCTAAAGTTAAGGAATTCTGCCATTATAGATTCCTTCGGTCGTCAATGCGCAAAGGAGGAACTCCTGCAACTCTGGATTATCAATTAGCACGCCGAAGGCGTACCACAACTTTAGGCACTTTAGGGCACTTTAACATACTTTAGGCACTTAATTTAACGAAAGGAATGCGAATTAATGGAGAACATGAAAAAGATAACAATAAATAATGATGGAAGTTTAAATATTCCTGACTTCCCTGTAATTGCCTATATTGAAGGAGATGGAATAGGCCCTGACATATGGCGTGCCGCAAGCCTGGTGATAGACAGCGCAGTCCGGGCAGCTTACGATGAAAATAAAAAAATATGCTGGATCGAGGTTTACGCCGGCGAAAAAGCGTATCAAAAAAAAGGCGAATGGCTTCCTTCTGAAACTCTTAACGCAATACGTGAACACGTAATAGCTATAAAAGGGCCCCTGACAACTCCGGTAGGAAAAGGAATAAGAAGCCTGAATGTTACGATAAGACAGGAACTGGATCTTTATGCATGCGTCCGTCCGGTAAAATACATAGAACATGTTCCAAGTCCCATGAAAAATCCGGAGAAGGTTGACATGGTCGTCTTCCGGGAAAACACGGAAGATGTATATGCAGGCATTGAATGGGAATCAGGAAGTGAGGGAGCAGGCAGCGTAATTTCCTTTCTAAAAGACAAAATGGGGATTTCTTTGCCGGAAGATTCAGGTATAGGCATAAAACCCATAAGTGAAAAAAATACCAAGAGGCTTGTAGCAAAAGCTATTTCATATGCCATTGAAAACAGCCTGGCGAGCGTTACTCTGATGCACAAAGGCAACATAATGAAATTTACGGAAGGAGCTTTCTGTCAATGGGGCTATGAAGTTGCAAAAGAACGATTTGATGAAAAGACCATTACTGAAAATGAGCTTTTTGATAAGTATAACGGCAAGTTGCCAAAAGGAAAAGTTGTTATAAAAGACAGAATCGCCGATATGATGTTTCAGCAGGTACTTCTCAGGCCTGAAGAGTACCAGGTGATCGCCACTCCGAATTTGAATGGAGACTATATTTCAGATGCTATAGCAGCACAGGTAGGCGGCCTCGGCATGGCTCCAGGTGCAAATATCGGCGACGAATGCTCGGTTTTTGAGGCAACACACGGCACAGCGCCTAAATATGCTGGGCAAGACAAGGTAAATCCCTGCTCTTTAATTCTCTCCGGCGCAATGATGCTGGACTATATGGGCTGGAAAGAAGCATCAACATTAATAAGAGATAGCATTAAGTCCACCATTAAAGACGGTACGGTTACATACGATCTTGCCCGTCAGATAGAAGGTGCAAAAAAAATAAAATGCTCCGAGTTTGCTGATAAAATAATTGAAAAGATGGTAACAATTTAGCCTTTTGAAAAAGAATCTGACAGGATAACAGGATAAACAAGATTTTATTTAAAATGCACAAACAAAGCCAACTTTCATTGCAGTTAGCCAGTAAATCATAAAATATAATCACAACATGAAGAAGGTGTGTAGCAAGGTGTAAGGATTTAGATTTGGATTAACAGGAAAAGTTTCAATAATTTAAATCCTGAATATCTTGTAAATCCTGTCCAAAAAAATAATATTTAAAAACGCTGAAGTGTTACAAAAGATGAAATAAGTGTGGATAAAATCCGTGATTCCTGACAATCGAGCTGCAAGCGGTAGTTTATTCATCTGGATGGCAAGAGCATTGAGAGAAGCTGTATGGCCATCCAAATGTCTGGTCTGCGGATCTTTTTTCCAGTCTGCAATGTATAAAAATTACAATTTGCCTGTTAAAATTTTTAATGATGAATCAATTTCAGCTTATAATAAATCCGCCTTTCACAAATTGATGCTTCCCTTTTTATGCCCTGCCTGCTCTACGGATTTTGTGCCTGCTGAATCCCCCTTCTGCTGCATATGCGGCATCACGTTTAAAAGCCGCATCGGGGATGATCATGTTTGCGGGGAATGCATAAAGTCTCCTAAGAAATTCCGAATGGCGCGTGCAGTAGGTGTCTATGAAGGGACGCTAATGAAAACCATACAGCGTTTAAAGTATAAAGGTAAAATCCAGTTGGCGCGACCACTTGGTATGCTTTTATTTTTTGCTTTCATCAAATATTGGAATAATAAAAACAGAATTGATCTTATTGTTCCTGTTCCGCTTCATATTAAACGCTTCAGAAAACGAGGCTTTAATCAGGCTTATCTTTTAATCAGAGAATGGTTCTCATATGCCGATGCCTTTAATGTCAAGCTGTCATATTTAAAGATTGAAAGAGATGTCCTTATAAAGAATAAACAGACAGAACCTCAGACCGGCCTTGACCGAAAGCAACGACGGGCAAACATCAAAAACGCCTTCAGTATAGGCAATGCATCAAAAATTACAGGGGAAAGCATACTTCTTATTGACGATGTTTACACAACAGGAGCAACGGCAGATGAATGTGCAAAGGTTCTAATAAAAGAAGGAGCCAAAAGTGTTGATGTTCTTACACTTGCACGAGGTATCTAAAAATAAATGAATAATAAAAGTTCCCCCAATGAATTGTTGTACTATAATTTTAATGGTTTAGGATTAAGATTGAAAACTGACTATTGAAAATTGAAAATTGGTGGTACGCCTTCGGCGTGCTAATTGATAAGCCAAAGTTACTTATAGATTTTATAACAAAAAGACAGAGCGAAGCGATTCCACAAATCGACAATCATCAGTCATCAGTCAACAGTCAACAATCTTTTGTTTTGTAAGCATAGAATAGTGGCCGAAGTTAGAACCATGTCCAAAATTTTTAAGGCAGGAACATTTCAATTTGACGTCAAGCTTGGAGATATTGAATCAAATATCGCAAAAGTTATCGAAGGGTTAGATATTCTTGGAGACCGCGATGTTGATATGGCGGTGCTTCCGGAAATGTGGTCCTGCGGATTTGATAATCAGATGCTGCTTGATCATGCCAGACAAACACCATTTATTATAGATAAACTCTCAAGAACAGCATCCAAATACAATATGGTTATAGCCGGCTCTTTGCCTGAAGCTTCGGAAAAAGATATTTTCAATACAATTTATGTTGTTGACTCCAATGGCGATATAGCTGGATCTTACAGAAAAATACATCTATTCCCACTTACTGAAGAAGATAGATATTTTTCTGCAGGAAACAGGGCTGTAGTGTGCAATACTTCTATCTGTCCTGTAGGCTTGATGATATGCTATGATTTAAGATTTCCGGAACTATGCAGATCAATTACTCTTAAAGGAGCCCTTGTAGTTATAATATCGGCACAGTGGCCATTAGGCAGGATCAGGCACTGGGATATTTTATCTCAAGCAAGAGCTATTGAAAATCAAATTTTTATTATAGCAACTAACAGATGCGGGAAGGAAAAGGGAATTGAATTTGGCGGCCACTCTCAGATCATTTCACCAACCGGTGAAATCCTTTCAATGGCTGAAGAAGGAGAATGCGCTTCAGCAACTGAGATAAACCTTTACAAGATAACGGAATTTAGAGATAAGATTCCATGTTTAAAGAATAATGGTTCACGGTTGTCGGTTTACAGTTAACGGTAAAAGTTTTCCGCATGAATCATGGACAATCCAGAAAAAAAGAAATCACAGCCCGCGTTAAAGAGACAAAGCACCCCAACTCGTTTCAACACATCTATTTAACAGGATAAATATGCTTCTTGATAACAAGACAAGGTCAAATGAAAACGGCCATTTTAGAGTTTTTGACCTATTGTCAAACTATGTTGAAACAGGCAGCGTTGATATTGTAACCGGCTATTTTTCTGCCAGCGCCCTTGCAAAATTCTTTGACGAAGTTAACAGCGCCCAGTCATTCCGCATGATTTTGGGCGATCTTTTACAAACCGAAGTTAAACATGACAAAATAATCAATTTGTTGAGCGATTGTCTGTCTGTAAACCATGCTTTTAACTTAAGTATTTCCGCAAAAAAAGCGGTTGAGTTTTTAAAACAGGAAAAGGTCAGGATAAAAACAATCCAGCGCAATTTTTGTCATGCCAAAACTTATATTTACAAAGATAATGACTCGCGCAAGAATTTTCAGATTATTGGAAGCTCAAATTTAACCGAAGCCGGACTGGGGCTAAAAGAATCCGCCAACATCGAACTAAACCGGGCTGAAACCGGCGACAGTCCTGATTACCATGAACTGACCGAGTGGTTTCAAGAGTTATGGAAAAGCAAGTCTGCTCTGGATAAAATTGAACTGGCCGACAAAATAAAAATTGACTGCAAAGAATACCTTATCAATCTAATTTGTAATTTTTATAAGGAATATTCTCCCGAAGATCTTTATTACAAGGTTTTATATGAATTATTCAAAGAAGATTTGCTGTCAATATCTTTTGACAAAGAATTTATAAAAGAGATCAGCCATTTAAAAGACACTGTCATTTATAACAAGCTTTATTCATTTCAGCAAAAAGGGGTTATCAGCCTCATCAAGATGCTGCAAAAGGAAAACGGGGCTATCCTGGCTGATGCAGTCGGTCTGGGCAAGACATGGTCAGCCCTGTCTGTGATGAAATATTTTGAAATCAAGGGGTACAAGGTTATTCTGCTGTGTCCCAAAAAGCTGGAAAACAACTGGCGGCAATATCTTGAAGGACATCGTTCAATATTTGAAAACGACAGATTAAAATATACCATTCGTTTTCACACAGACCTGCAGGATGAAAGGCTGCAAAACTATCAGGACGATTTTACTATTAAAAGATTTTTTCAGGGCAATCCCAAAGTTTTGATAGTAATTGATGAAAGTCATAATTTAAGAAATGACAAATCTTCACGATACAAATTTTTAGCCGATAATATCCTGCGGAAAAATAAAGATGTTAAAGTATTACAACTGTCCGCCACTCCCATCAACAACCGTCTGACCGATATCCGAAATCAGTTTAAACTGATCAAAAAAGGATTTGATGATGGTTTCAAAGAAAGCGAGATCGGCATTAAAAGTTTGCAGAATATTTTTGCCAACGCTCAGAAAGAGTATAAAAACTGGCAAAACCTGGAAAACAGAAAGATAAAAGATTTTATCCAGATCCTGCCGCAGAAGTTTTTCGACCTGACCGATGCGTTAATTGTAGCTCGCACCAGGAAATTGATTGAAAATGAATTCGGGGCAATGTCTTTTCCGGAAAAAGAAATTCCGCTTAACGAA
>JAIVWD010000219.1:0-6116 GCA_049190315.1 Deltaproteobacteria bacterium
CATTTCTTTGCCAAAGGAAAAGCAAGTTAAAAAAGATATCTATATTTTCCCTTTAGATCCAAACTACAAGCAGATTCTATGCGGGAAACCAAAATCTTTACATAAAAAGCGTCCTGCTAACCATCTTGATAATTGCTTAAAAAAATTTCAAAGTAACCATGAAGAGCTTGATCTGTGGGAAAAAATTCAATACGAGATCGCACTAATCTGTAAGAGAATTGACACCAATGAACTGAAGCAATCAAGACAAGTAAACGCTCTAACCATGATCCTTGCAATTTATAGAATAGTTTTTGCAAACAACTTTCGTTCATATGATTCAATACTCTGCGATCTTATTGATAATGCAAATGCACACGGCATCAAACTTTCATTTAAACAAAAACTCTTGCCTACAACATTTTGTGAAGCGAGAAAGAGGTTCAAGGCGGACACGTTCAAAGAGATCAACACAAGAGCCCTCGGCATTTACGAGCAACACATCGACAAACGCGAAGATTACCTTTGGAAAGGCAGAAGGGTTTTTGCCGTAGATGGCAGCAAAATTAACCTTCCTCGAGAAACTATGAATGAAGATAAAGGCAAATATAGGCTTCCCTGCAAACATGCATTCTACCCTCAAGGTCTTCTTAGTTGTATTTATCGGTTGAAAGCCAAAGTTACCTACGATGTTACTTTTTCAAATACTATGGACGAACAGAGCGAAGCGATCACACACCTAAAAGCACTAAAGCCAGGTGATGTGGTGATTTATGATCGTGGCTACATAAGCTATGCGTTGTTATATTGGCATAACCGACTCAATATTGATGCTGTTTTTCGACTTAAAAAACAGAGCTTCAAACAAATCAATGAGTTCATTAAAGGAAGTAGAGCTGATAATACGACAGAGATTGGGCCATCCAAAAAAACTTTCTCCAACATCAAGAAAAAGCATCCTGAAATTGAAAAATTGGAGTTCTACCCACTTAGAATGATGAAGTACCAGATCGGCAATAAAACCTATTACATTGGATCAACGATTATCGACAAAAACATTACTATCTCAGATTATTCCGAGGCTTACCACGCTCGTTGGGGGCATGAAGAACTTTATAAGACACTAAAAACACACCTTGACGGAATTGAATTTCACGGAAAGCGTGAAGAATTCATTAAGCAAGAGCTATTTGCCGCACTTGGTATTCTGACTTTAAACAGAATTATGACAAATTATGCTGAGGAACTATTAGATGAGAATGAGACTTTCAACTGTTCATTCGAAAGAAAGAGGAAAGTCAACTTTAAAGGTCAACTGGACAATCTACTGAGAATTGTCGAGCCTGTGATTGCAAGCGATAGTAAACAACTATCGTCTTTGCTGAAAAAAAATAATGAGAGAGCAATACGGGGATCATACAAATATAGAGATGGGCGAAAATCAATCCGCAAGAGCAACCGAAGAATCAACAAATGGCAAAAAGCAATCGGAAAACAGATATTAAAACTAGCAGAAAACAGTCTTGTTTAAATAAATCCATACACCACCACTGTTTTATTTTTACTGGTGTATGAATTTTATATATTCATCAATGTGTAACTACTTGAAATAACTGAGTTGAAATATCATATTATTTTGAATGACATTGGGGGTTCGGGCGGGTACGAATGCGTCATATTCCCGATGCTTCTGGTGAAAGCTTGATGCCGTTTGTATGTGATGCAGTCGTTCCAAGCTCTGTTGTGCATACCGATGGATGGAGCGGCTACAATGGATTATCTAAGCATGGATTTACCAGGAAAATTACAATCCAATCATCTTCAGGCGATCCCGCACATGTATCCATGCCGGGCGTTCACCGTATAGCAAGTTTATTGAAACGCTGGATCTTGGGAACACACCAAGGTTCAGTAGTTCCTGAACACCTACAGGCTTATTTGGAGGAGTTCACTTTTAGATTCAACAGACGTACTTCTCGGAGCCGTGGCCTTGTGTTCAGAAGATTGCTTGAACGGGCAGTTGCAACGGGTCCGGTTACTGAAAACGATGTAACGCACGGATATAACTGGGGCTAACTCTTGCGGGGCACTAACCGACTACCCCCCTTTTCATTAATTCTCTTTACCTCTTTTTCCAGTATCTTATATTCCTCATGCCATAACTTATTCAGTTCGGATATTTTTTCGTTTAAAGAAGTATTATATTCAGTTTTTTTCTTTTCAGACTTTTCTATCTCAATAAGCTTTAATCTGGATATTTCAATTTGACGATTAAGTTTGAGAAAGTCATCAGGATTAAGGTTTGGGATGTCCATTTCTCTTTTAATTTTAGCGAAATCTTCTTTAAGATTTTCCTTTTTTTCATTTAATTTGTTGAAAAGTTCAACAAATGCGGTTTCATACTTTTCTGTATTTGCTTTAATTTCATTTAATTTATTGAATTCAATTGCAAGCTGCCTGAACAAGTTATCAGCTTTGCTAAATATTTCTTTGTTTTCTTCGGACTCAAAACCGGTTTGATTAAAAAAAGTTGCGTAGTCATTTATCAACGATTCAATTTCATTTTTAAATTTTGATATTTCACTTAAAGATTCCTTAAATCTTGAGATATCGGAATCGAATCGGCTCTGCTGACGCAGTTTGTCTTCAACCCCTTTCTCTTTATACACAGCGATCCGGTATTTTGCCTTCTCGACAACCTCATTTATCTCTTTCTTTAGTTCATCAATATTATCAAGCTTTTTAGAAGCTGTGATAATATTTTCAATTTCCGCAATTTTAATGGCTATTTTTGATTTGATATTTTCAAGTTTGTTTCCGATAAGCTTCTTAACGAGGTCTGCTTCAAAATCAATATTTTTATTAGAAAGGTCTTTTTGGCCGAAATAAACCGGTGTTTTAAATACAGTATCAATAGATGGAACGTCTATACGGTTTCCATTTTCATAAATATCTTCCTTTTGACCATATATTTTTTCGATTCGGTATTCCCTTTTATGTTCATTAACAACTATAGTTATTACTTTGCCGCCACTTTTTAACACATGCTCAATAAGGCTGTTTTTATATTCTCTGTCACTTGCCTGATTGCCCAGTGAAATTCCAAGTGTGTAGCGAAGTATTTCAAGAACAGATGATTTGCCACTACCCCTGATACCGATAAAATTATTCAGTTCAGGAGAAAAATTTATTTCTGTCCTGTCTAATAATCCGCCCTCAAAAGAAATTGATTTAATATAAGCGTTATTAATTTCAGGTTTTTCTGTTGAGATACGGTTTTCTCTATCGGTTAAAGCATATTTTATAGCTTCAAAATTATAATCTCCTATTTTTATATAAGATTCTTTCTTGGTTTTGACACCATTTTCATCAAACTGCTTACCGGGAACCCCAACTTCATCAAGCTTTTTAGGGTCTGAACCTTCAAGAAAAACAGGTATGTTGTTTTCACCGTTGAACCATGTAACAAGTTTGTTTCTTAAAGCAATTGTTCTTAATTTCTGAAATCCCAATACATTTTTCTTAAAATGCTCATCAGTTGCGATTTGCGTTATCCTGCCACCGTCAAGTTCATTACAAAAACCGCTTTTTTGTTCAATATGCGCCATAATGACAAACGAATCCCGGCGGGCTTTTCTGTGTTCTTCCAGTTTTTTAAATAAGTCAGAAAGACTGTATTTGCACGGGGTGTTTTTATTTTCACGATTGGCAACACCTTCAAATGCGGAATTAAGAAACTGTTCGATAAAGTTATCACCATTTTTTACCCAGGAATCATAATCAAAAGCAATTAAACAATGTATGCCGTTTGAGCCGTCATTTACGGAAAGCTCCACACCCGGCAACAAATAAATGTTTTCCTTAAGGCTTTTCTTTTTAAGAGCTTTATATTCGTTTAAGTCAAATTTATTATGATTTGTAATTTGGCCAATTCCAACATCATTTTCCTTGAGCTGTTTGATGTAATTATTTATAAATTCATTTTCTTCACCATCATACTTAAATTCCTTATCAGCTCTTGTATGAAGGTGAAAATCTGCTTTCAGCCACACGCTACCGTTTTTAAAAACACTCATGCTTTCCTCCAATTTCACACCACCTTAAATTCAATGCTGGCATCCTTCATTTGCAGTAAAGTATTTGTTTTTAACTGGTCGTTGTTTTTAAACAGTCTGTCAAGGGTGATAAATACCTGCGGTTTGTCTTCAAGGATTGAATCAACTATCTTTTCGTCAATCCTGGAAAGCGCAATAACCATTTCACCGTCATTTATCCTGTAATAATCATTAGCGTTTTCAATTGTTGAATTGAGGTTGCGGCCTGACTTGAGCAGCAGTTCAAACAGCATGTTTTCTTCTGTTGCATCTTTCTTTATTGGATCAAGATGAAGTTGCATCTGTTTTGCAAGCTGCCTGCCGTTTTTAATATTGTCTCCTTGCCAGATTTTGAAGTTTGAGGCTTGAAGTTTAAATACTTTGAACCCCAAATCCTGATTTGTTTTTGCAAAAGGAAGTTTACCGTTTTCGCTGTCTTTTATCTTTTTAATAACGCGTCGGATACGTTCCTTGCCGATGTCGGCAATGGTTTTGTAGCCTGCTTTAAAAGCTTCGGATTTTTCGTCACATTTTTCGGGAAGCTGGACGCAAATGAATTTGCGGGTGCCGTTGTCTTTTCTGTTCAGTTCGATTATAGCATTTGCTGCTGAACATGAACCAGAAAAGTAATCAAGCATGATATCATTATTTTTCATTACAAGGGGAAAAAGCACATTCAAAAATCTTATTGGTTTTGGATTGTTAAATATTCTCGTGCTATCTTGGAAAATATTTTTTAGGTCATAGGCTCCTAATCGACCATCCAATTCAACTATACTTGATAATTTTTCTTGATAATCTTTAGCATAGACTTTTAATTCAATAATTTTATTTTCATCTTCACCAAAAAGAACTTTGTCTTCCTCCAAGAGTTTATTAATCGTTTCCTCTGGGAACCTATATCCCATTAAAGGTTGTTTGCATGGTTTTTCTGTCGTTGGGTGTATTACATCATACCGATATCCCTCTTTTCCTGGGTTATGAACACTTTGACTGCCAGTGTAGACCCCACCAAAATCGATATGTTTGTATCGATCTAATGGCCACAGATACGTTTTATTCTCTCTAAACCATTTATTATACTCGAATTGTAATATTTTTAAATCTTTATTATTTGTTGCTAATTTATTGCCTATTTCTAGTAGTTTTTCTTTTACATCAGATATTGTGCTTTTCCATTCTGCATCACATTCATCTTTATTTTTTGCATATACACATACATATTCATGCTCAGTTGCTATCTGGGTTGGGTTATTGTCTGTAGCGTTTTTCCAAACAATTTGGCCTACAAAATTCTCCTCCCCAAAAACCTCATTCATCAACAATCTTAAATTATGAACCTCATTATCATCAATACTTACAAAAATAACCCCGTCATCTTTTAACAGATTCCGTGCCAGAAAGAGTCTCGGATACATCATGGAAAGCCAGTTGGAATGATAATGCCCGCTGTCCTTGCTGTTTTTCCGGAACAACCCTTCACGAGTCATATAGCCTGCTTCATCTTTGTCGCCGATGCGTCCTAAATACTCTTCTTTAGTTTCGGAAAACCTGTCAGGATAGATAAAATTGTCGTTGCCTGTATTATACGGAGGATCAATGTATATCATTTTGATCTTGCCGAAATATGATTTCTGTAAAACTTTCAGGACTTCAAGATTTTCGCCTTCAATAAAAACATTTCCGGTATCATCAAAATTTGCAGATTCATCCCTGTCAGGGGCCAGTGTCGCTGTTGTCGGTGCCTGCAACACTCTAAAGGCATCTGATTTTCCGGCCCAGTTCAAGACATAACGCTCGTTTTTAAATTCTATGTCCTCGCCAAGAGCAGCTTTCAGCTTTTCCCAGTCGATTAGGCCTTCAGTAAAAGCTTCAGGCATAACTTCTTTTAGCTTTTCAATTTTATCCTGCTTTAAATCCAGCGACTTGCCATCCATTATAATTTCCCTTTAATATTTTTAAAATCTAATCAATTTTTTGTAACTACTCACGTAGTCAGGCTGAAGCTGTTTAGGCTGAAGGCGTCAGAAGAGCACGATTGCC
>JAIVWD010000220.1:0-6044 GCA_049190315.1 Deltaproteobacteria bacterium
CCGCAGCATTTACCATATCTCCTGAACCACTGGGCTTTGTTATGTTGTGCTAACTCACCCGGAAACTTGGCCTTGTATGCTGTTTCTGTTCGTCGGCTCATAGCTTTGCACTCCGGCTTCCTTCAGACCCTTCCTCACGGAAACGCCCTTGCCTTTGGCTAATACTTTTGCTAATATATTAAATATTAACAGGGTTCACGTATAGGGGACTTCTCGCCCGAAGCGGACGGGTCACCCCATAAGTTCACGCCCATGCCGGGCGTACACCAGTCAGTCCACCTAACACCAGAAGCCGGGTCATTTTTCGCTTTTGCCATTTCAGAGCAAAACTTCTCTTTTGCCAAGTCCTCATTGGCTTCTGGTGCAGGTGACTTCTATGTTCGATAACATAAAAAAGGAAATTACAAGACAATGACCAAAAGGCACTTAACAATTGAATTTCTTCAGACAGAAGCCAATAAATTTACTACCGCTGAATCTTCTCACGATGAGCCAAGTTTGTTTGGTGTAACAGACGGCAAGGCGGTTGGGACATACTTAGAACATAAATTTCAAAAATATCTGCATGAAAATTATGTATATATTGAAGGCTCATCCGCTAAAGGCATTGATTTTCCCGAACTCGGGGTTGATCTAAAAGTAACAAGCATTAAACAGCCACAGTCATCATGCCCTTTCAAATACGCAAAACAAAAAATATACGGCCTTGGATACGCATTGCTCGTTTTTGTTTATGAGAAAATTGATAATAATAAACAAAAAACAGGCAGATTAAATATACATCACACTGTTTTTGTCGAGAAACATCGAACGGCGGATTTCCAAACAACTTCAGGGCTGAGAAAAATCATCGAGAACAATGGCAATCAAGATGATATCATAGCTTTTTTTGAAGAGCGTTTACTCCCAGTCGATGAGATTCAAGCACAAGAACTGGCCGAAAAAATATTACAAAAGCCGCCGGAACTTGGCTATTTGACGATATCAAACGCCCTCCAGTGGAGGTTGCAATATAGTCGGGTAATTCAAGAAGCTGGCAATATTGAAGGTATAAATAAGGTTTACTGATGACGAAAAAAAAGAAAATAGAATTTGGTGATTTCCAAACACCAATTGAACTTACCGATAGTATATCAAAATTTATTAAAACCATTTTCCCCACACCAAACATTATTATCGAGCCAACATGTGGCTTAGGGAGTTTCGTTAAATCCTGTAAATCTATTTGGGGAACAGATTGCTCTTATTATGGGTTCGATGTAAATCCTCAATATATCGAAAAATGTAATACGAACATTAATGACCGAGGTAATTGCCATTTTGAAGTGGCAAATTTTTTCCAGAAAAACTGGAAGGATCTGTTTCTTTCTTACAAAAAATCTAAAGTTTTAGTGGTCGGAAATCCTCCGTGGGTTACGAATGCGGCTTTGGGTGTTCTCAACAGTAGCAATTTGCCTCACAAATCTAACTTTCAGGGTTTAGGTGGTTTTGCAGCAAAAACAGGAAAAGCAAATTTTGACATAGCAGAATGGATGCTAATAAAATTAATTGAAAGCTTAAAGGGATGTAACGCATGCATAGCAATGTTATGTAAAACAGCAACTGCTAGAAAAGTTTTAAAACACTTTTGGATTAATAATAGCCAAATTAGTAATAGTTCTATTCATTTAATTGATGCTAAACAGTATTTCAACGTATCTGTTGATGCTTGCTTATTTGTCACTTTCGTAAATTCTAAAGATAAATCTAAAGATGCATATATTTATAATAATTTGTCTTTTAGAAATGAAGTAACCCATTTAGGTATATATGCTAATGAATTAATAGCAAATATTGATGATTTTGAGAAGTATCGTAATGTCGATGGTATTGATTACTATAAATGGCGTTCTGGAATTAAGCATGATGCTTCCAGGGTAATGGAGTTAACAAAGCATAATGATAAATTTAAAAACGGCTTTGGAGAATACGTTGAGATAGAGAGTGAATATCTATATCCGCTTTTAAAATCATCGGATCTCGGCAATAATAGACTTACACCTCGAAAGTATGTGATTATTACTCAAAAGACTATAGGAGAAAATACTATAGTAATCAAAAAAACGGCACCGAAAACATGGGCATATTTGGAACAACATTCATCTATTTTGGATAGCAGAAAAAGTATTATTTATAAGAATCGTCCACGGTTTTCTGTTTTCGGTATAGGTGATTATAGTTTTACTTCATGGAAGGTCGCGATTTCTGGTTTTTATAAAAGGATTCATTTCTGTGCAATTGGGCAGTATGATAAAAAACCAATTATGGTAGATGATACTTGTTATTTTATCCCATGCAGTTCAAAAGCTGAAGCAATATTTTTTGCTCAACAACTAAATTCTGAACCTTGCATGAAATTTCTTAAATCTTTAATATTTTTTGATGCCAAAAGGCCAATTAATATAGATATTTTAAGAAGGATTGACTTTAAAAAACTTTCTGAAATAAATGAAAAAGAGGATGAAGTTTTAAAATTTTTGACTTATGCTCAAGCTCCATTAACTCAACAGCTCTCGTTGGTTTTTGAAGAAACGGAAGAATACCGAACAATCGGATGAACTTGCCATCGAAGGAGTGAGAGGACGCGTATGGGAAAAGCACCTGCGAATCCTTAACGATCAACTCCAGAACTTGCCGCTTGTTTCCGAAGCAGGCATTAGGCATGATTAGGGTGGAAATCGGTCCCTGAAGACAAATAAAAAGGCGTGGGAAAATTTCAACAATCTTGCCCCCAGCTACAGAAAACAGTATGTCGGCTGGTTAAGAAGCGCAAAAAAGCAGGAAACAGTGGAGAGACGGATAGAAGAAGCAATAAAGCTTCTTACGGAGAAAAAGAAACTGGGCATGAAATAGTTTTGAGATCAAGGCGCAACAATCACATCCAACGGTCAGCCAACCGCGTTGCTACGCTCTGCGGTTGCCTGCTGCTGATGGTCTTCTTTAACGGATGTTCTTCAATATCTAATACGGAGCGGATAAAATCAAATGAAATAGCTGATTTCCCGGTATATGTTGTGGATCATGGCGGGCATACAGGTGTCGTGCTGGATAGAGAGTTAGCAAAGCAGCACCTCCCGTCTATAAATGAAGAGTTTGTTCATTCAAGGTATATTGAAGTAGGCTGGGGCGATGAGGACTTCTACCAGTCAAGGGAAAAAACAACAAAATTGAGAATGCGAGCTGTATTGTATCCTACAAATGCGGTGTTGCGCGTTACTGAGGTGCCAATTGATCCTGAGAAGTATTATCCCAATATCGAGGTTAAGAAGTTAATGGTGACACGTACCGGATTTCGGAAAATGTTGTCATACATTTACAAAACATTTAAACGGAACAGTAATGGTAATCCTGTCAAAACCGGAAAGGGATTGCATGTTCATGATTTGTTTTATCAAGCCAAGGGAAAGTTTCATGTATTTAATACGTGCAATACATGGACTGCAAAGATATTGAAGGAAGCTGGTTTACCGGTGTCCAGCTTCCTTACAATTACTTCTGGCGATATAATGGATCAAATACGCGACTACCGGCACAGTACACCAGAGAACCTGACAAACGAATGAATATGGTCATTATCAGGAAAATGACCAAGCCAAAGATCGTTGGTGTCAGGCATAAACAATTGGTAGAGAGTGGGCCGTCAAAGGTTTGACCGTGGGGTCGGGGAAATATATAAATCGGCTATACCGTTCCCCAAGGAAAGAAATTTATATTTTACTTTAGGAGCGTTTATGGATATTAAGGACTTCAAAGCAGGTTCTTCTTACCTGAGAAAACAGATTGGTCATGGGTCACATAGAATTTGACCCCTTATTTCCTCTATTTCGAGTCAACCAGCGAAACATTCTGATTTGCTGGTACTATTTCCGCCGATTAAAGGCGGCAGGAAGATGTCCCCCGTGGGTTTCCTGCGTCTTATTATAAGTATTTTCTGCTAAGGGCTCGCTAAAAAATAACTTGGCATTTTTGCATCCCAACTTCACCATATCTTTAATCGATTTTCATTCGCAAAAGTCCTCGAAATAGCCCGCTATTCCTGCGGTTTTGCTCAATCAGATCGATTAAATCTACGGCAAATTTGAGCGCAAATTCTACCAAGTTATTTTTTAGCGAGTCGTAAACGAAATTTCGGGCATGAATTATCTATCAATCTTGTAATACATATCCGCTTCGATTTCATCTTCTTTGGTAAAGGTACGTGAACCAATGGTTCTATACATCTTTAGACCGTCCAGGACCGGGTCAATAATTCCACTTATAACTATAGCAGCCTTTTCCGCCTCGCCCTGATCTTTAAGCACTATCATATTTCTTCCAAAGATGACTAATTCTTTGATTTTATCAATAAGCTGATCAATTTTGACAAACATTATATTATTGTTTTTATCGGTTAACCCTTTATTGACAGCCAGAAAATCCTTGTCAGTAGTAATGTTGTCACCATTCTTGTAAGTACTGATCATATCCTTTATCAACTGATGGTTAATCGATATTAGACAAAAGCCATTGAAAAAGGCATAAGCGGGCTGCACATCATTTCCAAAAGGCAGCATAATATAGTTTGTCTTTATATCGTTGAACTCTTCTTTCTGCAGAACCATTCCCGATTTCTGCGTTACTGAGTCTATGAGCTTTGCCACTGTATCCTGGTTTGCTATTTCCACAAAAAAAGTTAATTCAGGGATTGGAAAAAGCCCTCCTGTATTAATATCTGTCAGAATTATCCCAAACTGATTGCCAAAAGCCTGAAGTGCTTCATCGAAGCTGACACCAGTTTCTTTTTCAAGACTGGTTTTCATAGATTCCTTTTCTTCATCATTCAGATATTGATTTTCAGAATATATATCCCAAAACGACTTAAGATACATATTATTTGCCCAGTAATAAATGAGGGTATTGTCCGGTACAATCTGCAAAGTTTTGTTTTTCCCGGGTTCAGAACAATATGCTTTAGCATAAACCGGTTCCAAACCTTTTTTGTCGATCATGACCAGTGTTCTGTCCTGCAACAGATCGCTGCCGTCATCGTATGACGCATATCCGATTGCTTTAAAACCTTTAAAAGCGGCTAAAGAACGTTCCGTGTCAGAAAATTCTTCTTCTTTGATAATTAGCCGCGAAATATTAAGGATACTCTCATACATCTTTTTAGTATTGTTATAGACAAATGTTTTAGTTCCAGAGGAGGCAAGTTTGCTGCGTAAATTCTGGTAGTATTTGTTTTGATCCAGAGAAGGTTGCTGGTTTTTCCTGAGATCAAGGCAGGTTATAATAGCTTGCCGATCAAGAGTGGCAACCAGCAGACCGTCAGCCAGGGAATAATGAACGGTAATATCGGAATCCAGCTCAAAACTCTTAATCTCGTATCCAGCATAGACCTCGGTTTGAAATTTCAGGTTTTTCGCAAGAATCCGGCTGACAAACTCAACAAGTTCGGCGCTGGATTTAGGGCGGGAAATCAACACCAGGCTACCGAGGGCTTTCTTTAAACCTTCTGGTGTCAGGTTATCTATCTTAAGTGGTAAAACAGCCAACACTGTCTCCTGCCCAAAAAGTTCTTTAAACAACATACTGTCAAGTGTTGAGAGAACCGCTGATTTGGTTTTTTCATACTCTTCAATTGTATTTACTGGCACTTCCAGATTCTGCATGACACCAGTCAAATCAATTTCCTTAAGCTTCTGTCCCAGTTTTCCCGATTTAAAACCATCAATGCTCTTTTCAAGATTGACAAGCTCGACCATCAGCAGAGTATCAGCCGGAAGCAGTTTGGCAGGTTTTACCTCTTTATGCGCTGTTTTTAAAAAATAGGATGTCCCTATCGCGACTAAGCCTAAAACCACTATAAGAATAACAACCTTTTTCATTTTACCTCCTCTCCCTCAACTGATATCGGTTGAATGGGTCTACTGTCCTGTCATGCGTGAAATATCGTATCAGGCACTCGTCATTCCCACGAAGGTGGGAATCCATTCCCCGATCAAGTCGAGGACAAGCATTTCTGG
>JAIVWD010000221.1:0-6039 GCA_049190315.1 Deltaproteobacteria bacterium
GGAACTCCAAGAATGAAAATTCCTGCATATTTGAGGAGCTGATAAGATGAGCGGAGAACAAAACGAATCTGTCGAACTACCTGACAGGACAGATTATGACAGTCCCTGGAAAAAGGCCATGGAGGTATACTTTAAAGAGTTTATCCTGTTCTTTTTTCCGGACATTGCAGCCGATGTGAACTGGAGCCGCAGATATATCTTTCTTGACAAGGAACTGCAACAGGTGGTCAGGGAGGCGGCTCTCGGTCGCAAATACGTTGATAAGCTGGTGCGGCTTCACAGAACAAACGGTCACGAGGAGTGGGTACTTGTGCATATCGAGGTGCAGAGCCAGCGTGATATAAATTTTTCCAGGCGCATGTACACTTACAACTACCGCATATTTGACCGATTCGACCGGAAGGTAGCGAGTCTCGCTATTCTGGCCGATGAGAATCCCGCCTGGAGACCGGACCATTACAGCTATGAACTGTGGGGCAGCAAGGCCGGACTCTGGTTTCCCTCAATTAAGCTGATTGAATATAAAGAGAAATGGGAAGAACTCGAAGAGTCCACAAATCCCTTTGCCTCCGTTGTCATGGCGCATCTCAAGGCCGTAGAAACGGCAGGGAACAATGAGAAACGCTACCAGTGGAAAATCTCTTTGATCAAAAGGCTTTACAAATCAGGTTATGAAAAACAGGATGTAATTCGGCTTTTTGATTTTATTGATTGGGTTATGGCATTGCCCGAGGAGTTGGAAGAGCAATTGTGGACAGAGATTCAAAAAATTGAGGAGGAAGGGAAAATGGAATATATTTCCAGTGTAGAGAGAATTGGAATAAAAAGGGGAATGCAGCAGGGAATGCAGCAGGGAATGCAGCAGGGAACTATGAAGCTTCTGTCCCGTCAAATTGCGAGGCGTTTTCAGGTCAGCCCTGATTCTGTTCATCCAATGTTTGCGGGCTTGACCACAGAGCAACTTGAAGAACTGGGGGAACTGTTCGTTGATGCTAAAAGTTTGGATGAGATTCGGGGGTGGGCGGAAGAGAAACGGTTGGCCAAGGCTCAATAGTGGTTGTATAATCTGTCCGTGGTCATCTGGTGTGATGCCAAAAGGTTTGGCGACAATTGAATCGCCGGCGTGAGGGGAAGGCAGAACTTTTCTCTTTTAAAAACCAGCAACTGCTTTTCAGCAATTCTAATTATAGCCTGTTATTCACCACAAAGAACACGAAGAACGCGAAGTAGATCTCGTTAATTTCTTATTTTTTCGTGATCTTCATGTGCTTCGTGGTATTTCATTTCTTTTGATTCGCAAAAATTATTCCATAATTAGAATTGCTGCGACCTACCAGATGAAGGCAGAAGGTAGAAGGCTGAAAAATGAAGCTTTCTGACAGCCTTCAGTCTTCAACCTTCAGCCTATCCACCTGTTACTTAAATAACTTCAGATGTTTCTATGGGATTGGCTTTTAAGTATTCCAGCCGGTTAAGTCCATTAATATAAGCTTTGGCGCTGGCTGTGATAATATCCGGATCAGCGCCCCTGCCAAGGGCAATAACTCCGTTTTCTTTTAATCGTACAGTAACTTCGCCCTGTGCATCCGTACCTCCACTAATTGCGCTAACGGAAAACCTTAATAGTTCGGATTTTGAACCTGTAAGTTTTGCAATAACATTATAGGCAGCATCAATCGGGCCATTTCCAGATCCAGAGCCTTCTACAGATCTTTCATTTATTTTGAGTTTGACATTTGCAGTCGGCTTAACTGTTGTTCCGCTTGAAACATGAAGATATTCAAGGTTGAAGACTTCCGCTGTTCTTAAAACGCCCTCAGTAACAATAACTTCCAGATCTTCATCTAAAATATGCTTTTTCTTATCTGCAAGCTCCTTGAATTTTTTAAAAACAAGCTTTAACTCTTCATCACTAAGATCGTATCCTAATTCCTTTAAATGTGAGCGAAGCGCATGTCTGCCGGAATGCTTTCCCAGAACAAGCTTACTCTTACTTAACCCTATGGTTTCAGGCTTCATGATTTCATATGTCATGGGATTCTTCAGCATGCCATCCTGATGGATTCCAGCTTCGTGGGCAAATGCATTGGCTCCTACGATTGCTTTATTCGGTTGAACCATAATTCCGGTTATCATGCTTACAAGCCGGCTTGTCGGGTAAATATGTTCGGTTTTTATATTGGTATATACAGGAAGAAAATTGGGTCTTGTGTGCAGCGCCATTACCACTTCTTCAAGTGAAGTATTGCCGGCTCTTTCTCCTATTCCATTTATGGTTACCTCTGCTTGTCTGGCTCCGGCATATATTGCTGCAAGAGTATTTGCAGTGGCAAGGCCAAGATCATTGTGGCAGTGCACACTTAATATGGCTTTATGTATATTTGGCGTGTGCGCCATGACATATTTTACAAGGTCCCCGAATTCCTGTGGAATAGCATATCCCACTGTATCTGGGAGGTTAAGAGTAGTAGCTCCTGCCTCAATTGCCGCCTCAAAAACCTTGCAGAGAAAGTCACGATCACTTCTTGATCCATCTTCTGCTGAAAATTCAACACTGTCAGTAAAAGATTTTGCGTATTTGACAGCTTCAAAAGCGGTTTTAACCACTTCTTTTCTATTCATCTTCAGCTTATATTTCATATGAATATCTGAAGTAGCTATAAATGTATGAATCCTGGGTTTTTTTGCATGACGGATTGCAGACCAGGCACGGTCAATGTCATTTTTTTGTGTTCTTGCCAGTGCGGCAACTTCGATATTTTTCACAACACCTGCGACTTGGACAACCGCCTCGAAATCTCCTTCAGATGCGACAGGGAAGCCGGCTTCCAGCACATCAACGCCGAGTTTTTCCAACTGTGTAGCGAGCCGCATCTTTTCTCCGGTATTCATGCTTGCTCCCGGAGACTGCTCACCATCTCTTAGCGTTGTATCAAAAATTATTACTCTTTCATTCATAAATTTGGCATCTTTCAAAATAGGTCAAAAGTAGTTGACACTTTTTTAAACTTGTACAACTACACGAAAATAAGTGCCTAAAGTGAGCTAAAGTGCCTAAAATGCCTAAAGTTAAGGAATGCACCTTCGGTGCTGCCAATTCTATGTAAATTAATGGAGCGAAGCGACTCCTTAACTTTAGGCACTTTAACATACTTTAGGCATTTTAGGCACTTCAAGCTTTATTTTTGGCCGAAGTTGGAACCACCTCTAAAAAGTGCAAACCAGCAAATGAAGGATATCAATTTTACGTTCTTTCTTTTGAAAGTTTATACTGGAAGCTATCTGCCAATGCCTGCCAGCTCGCCTCAATTATATCTTCTGAAACGCCGATTGTACTCCAGATATGATCTTCATCACGTGATTCTATTAAGACCCTTACTTTTGCGGCAGTCCCTTCCCATGCATCAATTACTCTAACCTTAAAATCTACAAGGTGCATGGAATCCAGGTCTGCTACATAGAATTTTTCAAGAGCTTTGCGCAGAGCGTTATCCAGAGCGCCTACCGGTCCACTTCCTTCTGCAGCGGTAATTTCTTCAGTGTCACCTACGGATATCTTTATCGTTGCATGAGCAGAACATGGGCGATCTTTTTCCTTTTCAATGTGGACTCTAAAGGATTTCAGTTCAAACAGCGGCTTAAACTGTTTTGTGAGTTTTTCCATCAGTATTTTAAATGAAGCATCAGCCACTTCAAACTGGTATCCTTTTTCTTCCATACGCTTTATTTCCGAAACGATCTTGCGGCTGTCAAAACCGTTCGTTCCAAGCTCTATGCCGAGTTCTCTGGCTTTGTATTCCACGTTGCTTTTACCGGCAAGATCAGATATCAGCACACGGCGTTCATTTCCTACTAATTCAGGCTTCATGTGCTCGTAAGCTATAGACACTTTCATTATGGCGCTTACATGAATACCACCTTTGTGGGCGAATGCACTTTTGCCGACAAAAGGCCTTGAATTAAGGGGGGTCATGTTTGCGGATTCACTTACAAACCTGGATATGCTTTTTAGTTTTGCCAGATTTTCTTTGGAAATACATTGACGATTCATTTTTATACTGAGAATAGGTATAATAGAAGTAAGATCCGCATTTCCGCATCTTTCTCCATATCCATTTATAGTTCCTTGTACCATAACAGCCCCCTGGCGTACGGCTGCAATGGAATTTGCTACAGCAAGGCCACTGTCGTTGTGAGTATGGATTCCGATTTTAATCGGCGGAGAATTTGTTTTCCCCCTGTATTTATTGAGAGTATCATACACATCATTCATAATGGCTTCTATATCATGTGGCAGTGTTCCACCATTTGTGTCACAGGGAACAACTGTCTCCGCTCCTCCATCTATAGCTGCCATAAGAGTCTGTAATGCATATTCTCTATTTGCTGAATAGCCATCAAAAAAATGTTCGGCATCATAAATAACTTCTCGATCGTTTCTTTTAAGGAACTCTACGCTATCTTTTATCATAGCAAGATTTTCCTGCAGGGTATTGTCCATGACCTGCTCAACATGAAGATCCCAGGTTTTGCCGAATATTGTTACAGCAGGTGTGCTGCTTTTAATAAGGGCTTTTAAGTTTTGATCCTCATCAGCAGTAATTCCAGGTCTTCGAGTAGAGCCGAATGCACTGAGACGGGCGTTTTGAAATTTAATATTTTTTGCAAGCTCAAAAAAGTGCTCGTCCCTGGGATTGGAACCTGGCCAGCCACCCTCTATATAATGAATCCCAAGGGCATCAAGCTTCTGTGCGATCTTTATCATTTCTTCAGCGCTGAAATTGATGTTTTCTCCCTGAGCCCCGTCCCTCAACGTGGTGTCATATAATAAAATTGGTTCCATTTTGCTGTTCTCCCAAGAATAAAAATACCTATTTTTTTCGGTTTTCAGGTCTTAATGCTCTAACCGCGGCGCCGGCTGTCCACATCTCTGATTTTTTTATAACATCAAGTTCTTTTCTCAGTTTTACAAGATAGTCAGGCGCACTGTTGGCCTCAAGAACTCGTTGTGTCTCTTTACCGGTTTTAACACGGTCATAAAGTTCTTCAAAAACAGGAGCTACTGCATCCCGAAATTTCGGAGCCCAGTCAAGAGCCCCTCTCTGAGCGGTTGTGCTGCAGTTTGCAAACATCCAGTCCATGCCGTTTTCTCCAACAAGACGTATAAGGCTCTGAGTCAGTTCTTCAACTGTTTCATTAAAAGCCTCGCTCGGAGAATGACCATTTTTCCTGAGAATATTGTATTGTGCCTCCATAGTGCCGGCAAGGCATCCCATAAGGACTCCGCGTTCTCCAGTAAGATCACTATAAACTTCCTGTTCAAAGGTGGTTGGGAAGAGATAGCCGGAACCTATTGCTATTCCTAAAGCAAGAGTTCTTTCCTTTGCTCTGCCGGTATAGTCCTGGTGTATTGCATAACTGGAGTTTATACCGCTTCCGTCCAGAAAATTTCTTCGGACGTTTGTCCCTGATCCTTTTGGAGCAACCATAATAACATCTACGTTCTCCGGGGGTATAACACCTGTCTGATCTTTATAGACAATAGAAAATCCATGCGAGAAATAAAGAGCATCTCCTTCATTAAGGCATGCCTTTACCATTGGCCATGTGGCAACCTGCCCTGCATCTGAAAGCAGTTCCTTAATAATAGTTCCCTTTTTTGCTGCCTCCTCAATGGGCAACAGGGTTTCACCTGGGACAAAACCGTCTGCAACAGCTTTATCCCAGTATTCATCTCCTTCAAGCTGTCCTATTATTACATTAAAGCCGTTATCTTTGAGGTTTAAGGCCTGTGCGGGGCCTTGAACTCCATATCCAAGGATAACAATTATTTCATTTTTTAGAATTTCCCTTGCTTTATCCAGAGAAAATTCGTCTGCTGTTATTATTTCTTCTACAACTCCACCAAAATCAATTTTTGCCATCGTATTCTCCTTTATTGATCTATTTAAACCACTATTTTGGGTAGTGGTACCATAAAATTTACCGTTTAAGGAATTAGTTACAAGTGCCTAAAATGCCTAAAATGCCTAAAGTGAT
>JAIVWD010000222.1:0-6027 GCA_049190315.1 Deltaproteobacteria bacterium
ACAAGCAAATGAGGCCATCCATATCTATTACGAATTAATCCGACCAAGATCCAGTAATAATACAAGTGAACTGCCCAAACATCCACTAAATCCAGAGGGTGTTGGCGAGGCACAAAATTCGTATCGGGCAGCCCCTTTGCAATCAAAATTACGGATTGACACCAGTAAGCGTGATTCATCGCAAAATAAAGCTGCTCAAACAGGGGTAAAGGGAAATTGGCAAGCAGCTTACGAACAGTTATCCAATGAAATAAAAGTCAGACACTATTCACCTAAGACCCTGAAATCATACTCCATCTGGGTTCGGAAACTGCAATATTTCAGTAAAAGTAAAGATACGGCGCTATTATCAGCTACAGATGTAAAGGAATTTCTAACCTTTTTAGCCGTAAAGCAGAAAGTGTCGGCATCATCCCAAAACCAGGCCTTTAATGCGCTGCTATTTTTTTTCAGGCATGTCCTTAACCGGGAATTCGGGAAAATTGACGGTGTGGTACGAGCCAAAAGAAAACCATATATTCCTGTCGTGCTATCGCGTGAAGAGATTGATGTGATTATGGCAAACCTTAAATATCCTTATGATCTGGTGGTCAAGCTGTTGTATGGCTGCGGGCTTCGTTTATTCGAGTGCCTGAACCTGCGTATGCAGAGTTTTAATTTTGACTTCGGCATATTGACGGTTCACGATGGTAAGGGAAAAAAGGACCGCACCGTCCCGCTGCCTCAAGTCATTATGCCGGATATTAAAGAGCATCTGGAAAAGGTCAAAGCGCTGCATGATAAAGATCTTGATGAAGGGTATGCCGGCGCATTCATGTTTGATTTGATAGAAAAAAAGTATAAAAACTGTGCCAGGGAGTTTGTCTGGCAATGGTTCTTCCCGGCCAAAATATTAACTTTTGTTCCGGATACCAGTGAATTTCGGCGCTACCATCTTCATGAACGCCATGTTCAAAAGGCCATTAAACGGGCTGTCAACAAGGCTAAAATATGCAAGCGGGCCACTGCCCACACGTTTCGCCATAGTTTTGCCAGCCATTTATTACAGGCCAATTATGACATTCGTACCATTCAAGGACTATTGGGGCATAGCGATGTGCGAACTACAATGATTTATACACATACGATTAAGAGCCAGACTACTAAAGAAGCGAAAAGTCCTCTTGATTTTTAGGAGGTTTTTCACCCGCCCAGAATCTGGATTCGGACTGTCCCTGAATCCTTGTCGTTATTGATCACGATCGCCAGAGAGACCAAGGGGGACATCCTATAACCTAAATTGAGTGTTTTTTTACTCGACCTGTACCAATCTCTTGCGCATCAAGGACTTGCGAAAAGTCTCAACATATCCATTGGTATGCCTACGCTTTTCGCAAACCTTGCTGCATCAAGATCTTAGCACATTTCTTCGCAAAAAAACGCTCAACTTAGGTTTAATGCAAAAATCTGTGAAAATATCTGATTATTGTCAAATCCTTTAAGATGTATTGCGCCTGATCTGCATGATGCTGTGCATAGCCCGCATCCCTTGCAGAGAACAGAGTTAATTTCCGCCTTGCCCGTAAACGGGCCTTTCTCAATAAAAGATGGTGCTGAAAAGGGACAGATATCGATGCATACACCGCAACTGCTACAGTTTAAAGGATCAATATACGCAACCGTGCCGCTCATATTTGTTGTTTTTTTGGCAAGCAGCGTTACAGCCCTTGTTGCTGCGGCCTGCGCCTGCGCTATTGATTCATCAATCGGCTTTGGCGCATGCGCTAATCCGCAAATAAATACACCGTCTGTTGCACAATCAACAGGCCTGAGTTTAACGTGCGCTTCCATAAAAAAACCGTCATCATTAAGGGTTACCTTGTACATTTGTGCAAGCGGGTTTTTTTCCGGCGGTATAATAGCGGATGCAAGAACCAGAAGATCCGGCCTTATCTCAATCTTTCGTTTAATTGTGGAGTCAGTGAACCTTATCCGCAAGTCTTCATTATCATTATCCACGCTTAATTCCTTACTAACGTCGTATCTGAAGAAGAGGATGCCTTTTCCCCGGGCTTTTCGGTACAGGTCTTCGCGCAATCCATAAGTGCGCATATCTCTGTAAAGAATAAAAATGTCCATTTCCGGATTGAGTTCTTTGAGTTGCAGAGCGTTTTTTATCGAATGGGTACAGCATGTTTTTGAACAATAAGGACGTTCTTCTATTCTTGAGCCAACACACTGGATAAACAGGGCTGACTTTATATTTTTGATAGAATTGTCGTTTTTAATAAATTTCCGGTCCAATTCAAGACCGGTCAGAACTCGGTGATCCTTGCCATACAAATGCTTATCAGGCTTAAGCTCTTCGGCTCCTGATGCAATTATTGTTACGCCATGCTCAAGGACTTCTTCTTTACCGTCCTTTTGAATACTGGTTTTAAAATTCCCGACAAAACCGTCAACCTTTGTTATTTTTGATTCCAAATAGACATCAATCTTATCATCCGACTGGATTTCTTCAACCATTCCAGTTAGATTTTGCTGTACATCTTCACCTTGCCAGGTTTCATGGATATGCCGTGCCTGTCCGCCCAGCATTTCATTTTTTTCAATCAGATATGTATGATACCCTTGTCCTGATAAAGTTTTTGCTGCTGCCATACCGGATATGCCGCCGCCTATGACCAGGGCTGACTGGTTAATTTCCAGTTCCGGTTCAATTAGGGGTTCGTGCAAGGCCACCTTTGCCACGGCCATCATGGTCAGCTCTTTTGCCTTTTGGGTTGCCTTTTCAGGCTCTTTGCTGTGGACCCATGAACAGTGATTGCGGATATTGGCCATATCAAACAGGTATTTATTAATACCGGCATTGATTAAAGTTTCCTGAAAAAGCGGTTCATGCGTTTTGGGAGTACAGGCTGACACAACCACGCGGTTCAGACGCTTTTCTTTTATTATTTTTGTAATCTTATCCTGAGTGTCCTGTGAGCAACTGAACATGTTTTCTTCTGTATGAACAACATACGGCAGGGTACTCGCAAAATCGACTACAGCCGGTACATCGACTACTCCGGCGATGTTAGTTCCGCACCTGCAGATAAAAACTCCTATTCTTGGAGGTTCTCCGCGGATATCGATTTCTTCAGGAATTTCTTCTTTCTTTGTCAGGCTCCAGCGGGATTCGGAAAGGCTGATTCCTGCCATGCCTGCTGCCGCGCTTGACTCGATGACTGATGTTGGGATGTCTATCGGAGACTCAAAGGCTCCGCATACAGCTATTCCGGGGACGGAGGTTTTTACAGGGTCAAAGCTTGTAGTTGATACAAAATTATAATGATCAAGTTCAACACCTGATTTCCCGGCCAGTTCTATTACTTCTTTGCTTATGCCAAGTCCTACCGAGAGGACAACCATATCAAATTCTTCATCAACTCTTCTGCCGTTTTCGTCTATGTATCGTATGATCTGGTTGCCTGTATCTCCAACCGGAAAGATATTGCTGATTTTTGATTTTATAAATCTTATGCCTGATTCATCTCTGCCTCTGTTGTAATATTTTTCAAAATCTTTTCCGTGAGTGCGTATATCCATATAAAAAATAGCTGTATCCAGAGGCTCTTTGCTGTGTTCTTTGGCAAGCATGGCCTCTTTTATCGCATAGGTACAGCAGACCGATGAGCAATAGCCCCTGGCTCCTATATGGGTATCTCTTGATCCAACACATTGCAGCCATGCGATCTTTTTTGGTTCCTTTTTATCTGACGGCCTGACAAGATGCCCGCCAAAAGGGCCTGATGCTGAAAGAATGCGTTCAAATTCCAGGCTGGTAACAATATTGGGAGATTTTCCATACCCGTAAATGTCATGAGTTGCCGGATCGTAAGCCCTGACGCCGGTGGCAAGGATGATTGAGCCCACCTTGAGACTCAAATTTTTCTTTTGGTCATCAAAGTTGATGGCGCCGGTGGGGCAGAATTTTTCGCATGCCTTGCATCTGCCGTTTTTGAAGAAGATACATTTCTCAGAATCAATCGCGTATTTAAGGGGTACAGCCTGCGGGTATTTTAAATATATTGCCTTGCGCTTTATAAGTCTTTCATCATATTCGCTGGCAACTTTTTTCGGACACTTTTGTGCACATAGACCACATGCGATACATTTATCCATATCAACATAACGCGGGTATTGAGTTACCTGTACCTCAAAATTTCCTTCTTTCCCTGATATGTCTTTGACTTCTGATAGAGTGAGTAATTCTATATTGATATGCCTGCCGACTTCGACCAGCTTGGGCGAGATAATACACATGGAACAGTCATTGGTCGGAAAGGTTTTGTCTAATTGGGACATGATTCCGCCAATGGAGGTAGTTCTTTCAACAAGATAGACATAATAGCCTGAATTTGCAACATCCAGTGCGGCCTGCATTCCAGCAACTCCGCCGCCCACAACCATTACAGCACCGATCTTTTCTTTCGACATTTATTTTCCTATGATAATACGGCATCCTTTATTTGCCGGTTTACACTTTCTACAAGTGGTTAGCTTTTGCAAAAGTTTGAAGTGAGCTAAAGTGCCTAAAGTATATTAAAGTGCCTAAAGTTGCGGTACGCCTTCGGCGTGCTGATGTATAAACAAATTCTGAAAGAATTATTTTCCCACCTTTTGTATATTAACGGCTTGAGAAAGCAATATAAAATGGCAGAATTCCTTAACTTTAGGCACTTTAGCTCACTTTAGGCACTTTAGCTCACTTATGTCTATCTGATTCATATTTATTCCCAGGGTCTCCTTATCTATGCCCATAGCCAGCCCAAGGAGCTGTGGGAATAGAATTGCCGGAAGATAATTGTTCAAGCGTTGCTGCTCTAACATCATCTTCTGTACGCTGTCAAATTGCAGGTGGCACCAGGGGCAGGCAGTGCAAAGGTAGTCTGCACCAGCTTTTTTTCCGTCAGTCAGTTTCCTTTTCGTCAGGTTCATTGAAAGATCATCATTTATTCCCAGCACAGGCGCTCCGCAACATTCAAGTTTTAATGCCCAGTCAATGCTCTTTGCGCCTGTCAGTTCCACAAGTCTATCGAAAATAACAGGCGATACCGGATCATCGAATTGCATAATATCACTGGGACGCAAAGCATGGCATCCGTAATGGGTGGCAATTTTAAGATCCTTGAATTTTCTTGTTATCTTTTCTTTTAATGTATTGATTCCTATATCTGAATAAAGCGCTGACAGAAAATGTTTAATTTCAAGGTTCCCGTTGTACTCTAATCCCTCTTTTGCCAGTGTTTCATTGACTTCATCTTTAAGAAATGAATTTTCCTTCATATGGTGTTCCGCCATTTTCAGGCTGCCATAGCAACATTTGCAGAGCGTAATCATATTTAAACCCAGTTTTTCCGCCAGGGCCAGATTCCGTGCGGAAAAGAGCACAAATGTCTTAAAATCCGAATTTCTTAAGGGATAACCGCAGCAGTTAAACTCTTTAATATCTTCTATATCAACGCCAATCTCAGCAAATACAGACCTGGCCGAGGTCTCATATTGCCGCACCCTGGCAGGGATGTTACATCCAAGAAACAATGCATATTTCATCTTTTTATTTCCATTGAGGTAATAATTCACCACGGATTTTTCACGGAATTACACTGAATTATCGTAACTACTCAGGTTGTTAGGTTCACGGTTCACGGTTGGTTGCCTTGATCTCTTCATATTCCTTGAGATGGCTGATAAAATCCACAAACGGCGGCATTTTCATTGCTCTCTAACCTTGAACCATGAACCCTTGAACCGTGAACCTGAGTAGTTATTAATAATTTTCAGTGAAACTCTGTGTCGTTCCGTGGTGAACTTTTACAAATTAAGTTCTTATTCCTTATTAAAACTCTCTTTTATTGCAAGGTTCTTCAGCTCATACAAAACATCGGTAACTTTCACGCCCTGAGGGCAATGTTCCTGGCATTGATAACAGGTTACGCAATCCCACAGCATTTTTGAACCCAAAGCCAGATCTTTCAAGCCAAGTCCGACAGAACGCATAAT
>JAIVWD010000223.1:0-6015 GCA_049190315.1 Deltaproteobacteria bacterium
TGTTGTTTTGAATATTGTTATACGGAAATCAAGAAAATTGATACGTTTTAACCGTGCTGATTTGAATAACGTTACACGGTAATCAAACAATTGATCTGTTTTAGAGGTAAAATGCGAGGCGGAAGACGTGATGGAGCGGGCCAAAAAAAGAAGCACACCTTAATTTAGAAGAAAATTGTCCTTGACCTGGAATCCACTTCATACTTTGGTCATAAAGTAATACAGGACAGGTGCGTCCTTACCATGAACAACTTTTATCAATTACTACTTTTTTGTTGAAAAATGTTAATCAGCTTACTATAAAAGATCAGTTTTTGGTTTTCTTATGCTTTTCACTTCCCAAAAATCACACCAATTGCGCCTAACTTTATTCTCACTGCGGGGTTCGTGCGAGTCACCAGCACCAGAAGCCAATGATGACTTGGCAAAAGCGACGTTTTGCTCTGAAATGGCTAAAGAAAAAAACGCGCGGGCTTTTGGTGTCAGGTGCACTGGCTGGTTCGCTGTCAATCTTATGTTACTTCGACAAGAAGCGTCTTACCTAAGGCTTGAGCAAATCTATCTAAAGTTGATAATTTGATATCCTCAGCATGATTTTCAATGCGTGAAATCGCTGATTTTTTCGTTTTCAACTTTTTGGCAAGCTGCTCCTGTGTAAAACCGGATTCTTCTCTGGCAATTTTGAGCATTACTCCAATCTTGAAATCCTTATAGCCTTTATCATAATCTTTGGCAAAGTCTGAGTCTCGAACTTTACGTTTTGCAATATAATTTTGTAGATCACTCATTTCCTATCCTCCTTTTGAAATAGTCTCTTTTTCGTCCTTCAGCAGTCTTGATTGCGTTTTGAGGGGTTTTTTTTGTTTTCTTTTGAAAAGCATAATCAAGGACTACCAAATTAGAACCATCAAAAAAACCCAACAACCGGTACGCTTTGCCTCCAAATTCAACTCGAACTTCCCAAATATCATCTGTATTGACGAGTTTTTTGAAATATTGTTTTGGCACCATGGGAAGATCTTCTATCAGACTCAGGACCCAAGACACTTTTTTAGCATGCTTGGATGGTAACAAATCCAAAAACTTTTCAACTTGGCAATAACCGGTTGAAGTCCGATAGAAAGTTATTTCTCTCATAGTATAAATTATGTTAACATGAATGTTAACAATGTCAAGGATAAAAAGGATAGGATAAGAATCGGTGTTTTAAGGAACAGCGAACGTCTGAACTGAGCTACGGCGGTAAAGCCTTCCGCTCTGATTCATTACTTTACGAGAACAAACCAGCGTCTTCCGTTAGCTCAAGTGATTTGTTCTGCAATTTATTTGTTTTTCAAAAAATTGTTGAATTTCTCGGCCAATTCCAAAATAGACAACTGAAGCCCTGCTATTTTCTGAATAGCCCATCCTTGAAATATTTCATCCTTTCGATCCGCATCTTCAGGATGAAGTTTGACGTATTCTTGAAAATGCGCATGGAATTCATAGATCAATTCTTCTGTTTTCTCTTCAACTTTCTTTTCACTTTCTTCAATCTTATCAAAAATTGACATAATAGTTTGTCCTTATCATTTGATGCAGAACGTTTTACTCAGCCGCCGCCAGGGAAAGCCTATCAGCTAACGGAAACCGCTGAGAAGGCTAAATAGTAACGAAAATCGACTGCGCTTCTTGCAGTCGGCTGTAGTTTTTTGTTCGGCGATTTTCGCCGTTTGGGTTATTGAATTACTAAAGAGCGTCCCCGTGCCCTCACTCGTAGTAATATCTCTTGAGATCCGGAGGTCTGAAATTACGTCCTTTAGGCCGTGCAATTCATCAAATTCAACATAACGTTCTCCCATCTTTCAATAGAACCATCACTGGGAACGTCTTTTAATAAACAGCTGAGTTTCTTGATCAAACTCAAAATCTTCTCCTAAATAACCTTGTTCAAGCTCTGCAAACGCCTTCGGGTTATTAGGGCAGGGACATTCTATCCCTTCAAACATAATAGTATTTAAGGGGAAAAGTATATCTTCCGGTATCCATTTTGGATTTCCTTTTGCATCACGCCCTGCTTTATCGTGATCTAATCTATAAGATTTTTCTTCTTCACTATAAATGTAATTGTAAATATCTATCATATTCAGAGGCCATTCCTGACCATAAGCATCAATAATTTTTTCCCCGTCTTTAGGAAAACAACCATACGCATTTGTACTATAATCCCCGACTTGTGTTCTCAAACTATATGTATACTTGTCCGGCAAGTTACGATCTAATGCTTTTCCTACCTTAACAAACTCTTTATTTACACAACCCGTATCTATATCATTGTCATGATAAATGTATTGACCATTTCTATATGCACCTAACAGGGTTCCGCCCTCTATAAAAAATTCAATACCAGCGTCTTCCAAAATTTCTTTAATTATCTTAAAAAATTCTATTCTTTCACCAATTATTTCTTTATTTTTTTTAATTGTTTCTTCTTTATTGCTTGTCGTTACATCGCCCCACCAACTCAAACTCTTTTCTTCCATGATCGCCTCTTCCTCGAATCTTCTGTTTATTAAATAGCTGTTTGATTAAACCACACGCTATATGTTTTTTCCAAAGTGTCTTCAGTTGCCCACGCTATATGAGGAGATAATATCGTTTTGTCACTATTCAGCAGTACGTGGTCCTTATTTACTGGTTCTTGTGAAAAAACATCCGTACAATATTTATATAATCTACCAGACTTTAAAGCTTCATATATAGCGTTTTCATCCACAATGTTTCCTCGTGAAATATTAACTATTATTGAATTTTTATTTAACTTTTGCATATGATTCTCATTGAACATTTGAAACGTATCTTTATTAATGGGAAGCGCAAAAATTATATAATTACTCTTCTCAATCAAATGAGAAAAATCAACAAAAGTCACATTAGGAACATATTGTTTTTTATTCATATGTTTTCGTGTTACTAAAATATTCATCCCCCAATTTTCACATAACGTAATTATACACTTAGCAATATTCCCAAAGCCCACAATCCCAAGAGTTTTGCCTCGTAATGAAAAATTTGTATGTATTGCCTGGTTCCATTCTCCGTTTTTAATAGATTTGTCAAATTGGCTTATACCCTTACAGGCACATAATAATTGAGCAACCGCAAATTCGGCAACTTCATGACAGTAAATGTCATCAGGTAATTTTTTAACTTTTATGCCGCAATTCGCAGCTTCTTTTAAATCTATTAAAGAATCAATGGATTGATATAGAAAATTTATTAGTTTTATACTCCCTTTCAATTGTTGCAATAATGCTGTTGTGAATGTTGAATTAAAAACATCCACCATTAAAACATTAATACTTTTAAGTTTCACAACATCTAACAATTCGGCATCAGTGAACGTATCCTTCAAGAATTCACCCGAAATGTAAGATGGATAATATCTCTCAAGGTTCTCTTTGCAAACACCAATATAGAGTAATTTCATACTAGCCATATTTTTTCTACTTCACACAGTCTTGAAATCTTTGCAAACATTTACTAAGCCTATTAACGACAATATCTATTTCTTCATTGGTAATAACTAATGACGGTATAATTTTAACACTATTGAAATTAACACCACAGGCATAACTTATCACGCGCTCTTCTAAACATTGAGATACAAATATTTTGGCTAATTTGTCCGATGGCAATTGAGATATTGGATCGACAATATCAAAAGCAATCGCCAACCCAACCCCTCTTAAATTAGCGACATAAGGACTTTTACTTAAAAAACTTAATTTTTCCAGGAAGAGCTGTCCTTTTTCAAATATACTATCAAAAATTTTCTCCTTCTCTACTAATTTCATTAATTGATTAGCTATTCCCAGTCCCAAAGAACTGTTATTAAAAGTGGTTTGAAAAGCCGTACCTCTATTGGGTACATTAACAAAAAGATCAGAACGTGCGATGACGGCACTAACAGGGAAATAACCACCGGCTATTGATTTTGATAAAAGGACTATATCCGGATTTTTTACTCCATATTGTTGATAAACAAAAAAGGAACCTGCCCGGCCAAAACCCACTTGTATTTCATCTATTATTAATTTTACCTCGCACCGTTTACAAAGGTTGCTTAATTCTAATAGAAAAGAATCTTTTGGAATGATAAATCCCCCGGCTCCTTGTATCGGTTCAACAATAATCCCGGCAATATCATTTTCTGCAATCAACTTTTCAATCTTTTCTAAACAATCACTAATTGTTACATCATTATGCGTGCTTGGAAATGGAACGGAAAATGTGTACTCTGATATAGGAATACCAAATTGTTCTTTTGCTACTAATCTATCATCTGCTACAGAAGCAGCCGCAGAACTCACTCCATGGAATGAGCCATCAAACGAGATCATACATCTTTTTCCAGTAGTATAACGACATAGCCGAATAGCATCAGAAACAGCTGCGGAACCACCTATATTAAAATATACTTTGTAATTTTCATCTGTACTCACTTTTCTTGCAAGATATTCACTTAATTCAAGTTTATCTTTTGAATGAAATGAATGGATTTGATCGACCCTTTCTATTACTTCTTTAACAATTTTCACAATAGGTGGATAACAATGTCCAAAATTTACAGAACTGTAATTAAGAACCAAATCAAGATAAGGTTCTTCCTGGCCATCAAACCAAACCCACATCCCTTTTGATTTTACAGGCATTAAAAATTTATCATACATTTTTGATTCATCGCAAGGACACGCATACGTATCTTTTATAGATGCATAATCCTTTTCAACTTCAGAATTACTTCTTCCACATACAGACATTTTATCTCCTATTAAAATTTTAATGGGTTTCGCACATATGGCCAAGGACAGGACAAGCGGGACGTTATGAATTTGATGAGTAACTTTGTTGTGGTATGTCGAGCATTTCGCGAACCTGCTACGTCAAAGTAGAGTGACTTTTTACGACGCCATCATGCATTAACTACCAGCGGTTCTATATCATCAAGGTTTATTGATTTTCTGGCATGCCAGAGGTTGTAGTTGTCCTGCATTGCCAACCAGCTCTCAGGAGATCTCCCAAGCCCCTTGGAAAGGCGAAGAGCCATTTCTGCGGGACGTGGGACGCACTTCCGTTTATAAGTTCTCGTCGTTTGTCAAAGTATAGGCATTTTTCTCAGCTATTGCCCTGCCACGGTGTACGGCCAAACTTACCCCTGCTTGAGATATCTACAGCTTCCGTGCTAACCAAGCCTAACTTAATTCCAGTTCACTGGACCAGTAGCATAATAAACTTCGTGCTGCAACTGTTTGCCTCTTTTTACCACGACTTAATAGCTCGTCAGCCGATATTTGGAAGAGTTCGACTACCCGCGAGTATTCCAATGAATTCGGCCACCCATTCCAAAGTTATCCGGCCGGGTAATCCAATTTAATTCGGCCACCCATTCCGATTTAATTCGGCCGGTCAGTCCAAAGGAATTCGGCCACCTCGAAACAGGTTTTTTGCGAAGGATGAATTTACATTTACTCGACCGTAGCAGTTGTTGTCAATTTTGACATTCTTTTTCTCATTGAATCCCCGTCCTCGGCGAAGTCAATTCGATATGAATTATGAACCAGTCTGTCAAGGATAGCGTCAGCCATGGTATGGTCATCTATATATTCATGCCAACTCTTGACTGGTAACTGGCTGGTTACGATGGTAGACCTCCTATTAAAACGGTCATCAAGTATTTCGAGCAAGTCCAGGTGGCAAGTAGGGTCAAATCTTTATCTTTGGCATTGGGTGCGCCCTTAGTGAGTTGTCATGTTAAGGTTAAATATTTGACCCAATTTACATCTTCGATTATTCACTTTGTTCATCGTTGTTTTTTTACCGCCGAACATTTGAACTGAGCCGCCCTGTTTTTTGGGTCGGCTCCAGTGATTTGTTGTGTGCCGGGCAAGGCCCGGCTGCTAAATGGTGATATCTGAAATAGTGACACATATTTCAGGTAAAGTCCAGACCCAGCCTGATGGAGGCGAAGGGTAG
>JAIVWD010000224.1:0-5997 GCA_049190315.1 Deltaproteobacteria bacterium
CTGTCCATGATATCGTTTTGTAACACTTTAGATAATATGAAAATATATTCGCGCAGCCAGTTTGTTTCAAAAAGCGTAACCGTTCACGGCTTGAAACTTGAAATTGGAAATTGGGAAGAACAGTACAAAAGCATGAAGGCCAAATTTCCAATTTCTAATTTCAATATTCCGTGAATGCTTACCAAAAAACTAAACTATGATATCGCTTTTTGTCTTAATAAATGATCTGCAAGTACAATACATATCATTGCTTCACATACAACATTGATGCGTGGTATGGCCGATATATCGTGACGTCCTTTTGTAGAAATTGTTTTTTGATTTCCAAACCGGTCAATTGTGTTTTGTTCAATTGCAATTGAAGGTATAGGTTTAACTGCTGCGCGTATTACAATATTATCGCCGTTGGATATTCCTGCAAGTATTCCTCCGGAATTGTTTGATGTAAAACCTTCAGGAGTTATGGGGTCATTATTTTCAGAGCCAAGCTTTGCGGCAGCCTCAAAACCGGAGCCGATCTCCACCCCCTTTACCGCTCCTATACTCATTATTGCCTTTGCCAGATCTGCATCAAGTTTATCAAATACCGGATCACCCAAACCCTTTGGAACACCTTCCGCCTTTATTTCTACGATACCTCCTAATGAATCACCTTTTTTCAGGACACTTTTAATTCGTTTTTCCATATTTTCAGCAGCATCCATATCCGGGCAGAAAAACATGTTTTTATCTATTACTTCCAGGTTGCGTTTTTCTGCCTTTATCCCGCCAAGTTCCACAGTGTACGCATGAATCCTGACATTTTCCTTTTCCAGAAGAGTTTTTGCAACTGCTCCTGCCGCTACTCTTCCAACAGTTTCTCGTGCAGATGCACGGCCGCCTCCCCGCCAGTCGCGTATGCCATATTTAGCCAGATATGTTATATCTCCATGCCCGGGACGAAAGAGATCCGCATAAGGCTCGTAAGCCTTTGAATCAGCATCCTTATTTTTAACCATAATCATAATAGGAGTGCCGGTTGTAAAGCCGTCAAATAGGCCTGACATAATAATAGCTGAATCAGGTTCCTTTCGACTTGTACTCGCAACCGACATGCCTGGACGTCTGCGGTTCAGCATTGCCTGAATGATTTCCTCATCAAGAGGTATTTGGGGAGGGCAACCATCAATTACAACGCCGACAGCTTCTCCATGTGATTCACCCCATGTCGTTATTTTAAACATCTTTCCAAAAGTGTTACCAGGCATATGTACTCCTCATAAGTGCTAAGATGAACTCCAACATATTAAAAGATAAACGTCCAACATCGAACATCCAATATCGAATTTTGAATAAGGAATTCTGCCAATTTATAAACTGGCAGAGCGAAGCGATTTCATCATTCGATGTTCAACGTTGGACGTTCGATGTTCGATGTTCATTTTTTCCCCTGATCCCCGACCCCTGTTTTACTAAGTTCTTTTTGCACTGCAAGACATACATTCTCTATATCAATATTATCTGTATCCACAGAAAAGTCCATTGCCTTTTCATAAAAGGGATTGCGGTATATAAGGGTTTCTTCGATCTCTTCCATAAGCCCTTTTGATGTTAAAGATGGACGTGAATCTTCCGTAGTTTCATCCTTTAAAATCCTGTCCTTGACAGTTTCGGGAGTTGCTCTTAACCAGATACTGACTCCGCTTTTTTTCATATTTTTTACATTTTCTTCATCAAGGATAGCTCCGCCTCCTGTTGCTATCACGTGTTTGTCAAGAGAACCAAGTCTTTTCAATACATGCTTTTCTTTTTTTCGAAATGATTTCCAGCCCTCTGTAGCCACAATTTCGGAAATAGTTATCTTGTATTCTTTAACAAGTTCAACATCGGCATCCAGAAAAGACCATCCGAGTATTTTAGCAAGAGATTTTCCTACCGAAGATTTTCCGGTACACCTGTATCCTATTAAATATATATTCATTATTCGTAGTAACTACTCAGGTTGTCTGGTTCACGGTTGGCTACTTTGCGCTTTTCATATTTTTTGAGATAGTTGATGAATCCACGAACAGCAGCACGTGTTCGTCTGGCTTGCTCGTAAATATCTTTGAATTCGTTGGGCGACATAGAGTTCGCTCTGAACTTCCGTGCAAGACCGCTTGGCGTATCGCAAGAACCGGACAAACTCCGCATTCGTCTCGGAATCGAAACCTTCCGCAATATTATGCATCGATGATCCAGCAGCATCTTGTATTTGTCTCTTCAGCCCGTAGTCCTTCGCAAATTCCGGCTTCTTTGTCAGACGGTACACTTTTCGAGCCAATTCACGTGCCAGTTGCCATGCCTCAATATCTTCAAACCGTTCAATCTTCATCGCTCTCTAACCTTGAACCTTGAACCATTGAACCGTGAACCTGAGCAGTTACTATTCGTAAAGCCCTTTAAAGACACTCCAGAATTCAGGAAAAGATTTTTCTACACATTTTTCATCTTTTATTTTAATACCTGGAACCACAAGGCCCGCAACAGCAAAACTCATGGCTATCCGATGATCATTGTATGTGTTGATTTCTGCCCCAACCGGCTTTCCGCCTTTTATAACCAAACCATTTTCAGTTGTATTTGCTTCAATTCCCATCTTTGAAAGTTCTGTTGCCACAGAACTTAGACGATCGCATTCTTTTTCTCTTAAATGCGCAACATTTTTTATAATGGTTGTTCCTCTGGCAAAAGCCGCCACAACAGCAAGGGTAGGGACTATATCCGGCATGTTGGCCATATCAACCTCAATGGCCGAGAGTTTATCCCCGCACACGGAAATGCCGTCATTTTCATGAGATACCTTACAACCCATTTCTTCCAGAACATCTGCAAAACGCACATCACCCTGACTTGATTTTTTTGATATTCCTTTAACTTTTATCTTTGCACCTGTTATAGCAGCGGCAGCCCAGAAGTATCCAGCCTGGGAACAATCCGGTTCAACATAATAATTGCCTGCCTTGTATATTTGATTTCCAGGGACATTAAAGCTGCTGTATCCGTTTCGAGCAACCTTGACTCCGAGCCTCGTCATAATATCGACAGTCATATCAATATAAGGTTTGGAAACCGGTCCTCTAATTACAGTTATTTCAAGGCCTTTATCAGTATATGGCGCCATTAAGAGCAGTGAAGAAAGATACTGACTGCTTATACTGCAATTAATGTCCACATGACCGCCATCTATTTTGCCGCCCTTGATTTTTATTGGAGGGCATCCATTGGCATTGACGGCAAAGGCTTCAACACCTATCTGATTCAAGCCGTCCAGCAGATCCTGTATCGGCCTTTCAAACATACGTTTTGTGCCTGTAAGTGTATATGTGCCATCCCCGATTGCAACAATTCCGGTTAAAAGACGCATTGACGTTCCGGAATTAGCAAGATAGATTGGATCTTTACAAGGTTTTAGCAATCCTTTAGAGCCATGTACTACAACCTTCTCTTCGTCTTCATCTATTCTTACGCCTAATTGTTTCAGAGCGTTCAGGGTGAGCAGGGTGTCTTCACTTTTTAAGCAATTTATTATATTGCAGACTCCATCTGAAAGACCTGCTGCTATAAGAATTCTGTGGGTATAACTCTTTGACCCTGGAACGTTAACATCACTGTTTTTTATTTTTTGTGTCTTAATTTCAATCATAACTTGGTCTTCTGATTCGTAAATACGGTGACGTAATTAATATATAGGTATCTACTACTCTATATGAGTTGAAGACTTATAAGTGCCTAAAGTGAGCTAAAGTGCCTAAAATGCCTAAAGTTATGGTACGCCTTTGGCGTGCTAATTAATATTCCAAAGCTACTGAGAGTTTGCCCCTCGCACATTGATGACTTAAGAAAGATATGAAATGGTAGAATTCCTTAACTTTAGGCACTTTAATATACTTTAGCTCACTTTAGGCACTTATGTTCGCGTTGAAGGTGAATCCTGAATATCCTGGTCAAAAAATAATATTTGAAAGCGCTAAACCGTTATGTTTTCTGAAGAGCATCCAGTACGGTTTTTCTCATAACATCAACAGGAGCTTTTTTCCCTGTCCATAATTCAAACTGGGCTACTCCCTGGTAAACAAACATTGAAACTCCGCCTGTTGTAATACAGCCGATGTCTTCAGCCTCTTTTAAAAGCCGGGTTTTCAGGGGATTGTAAACAACATCCATTACAACCATATCTTTTTGCAGATACTCTTTTTTTATTGGCATTTCGTCAATATTTGGATCCATCCCAATAGGTGTCGCATTAATAAGTATTTGACAGTCATAATCTTTATACTCCTGCAATGGATAATATTCCACACCAAGGTCTTTGGCCAGTTGTTTTCCTTCATCTTCTAATATGTTTACAATAGTTAACCTGCCGCCTTCTGATAATATGCCATATCCAATAGCACGTGCAGCGCCGCCGGCTCCTATCATTATAACTTTTTTGTCTTTGATGCCTGTTTTTTCCAGCAGAGCGTTTGTTGCTCCAAGATAGTCTGTATTACTGCCAAAAAGTTTACCCTGCCTGTTAATTATAGTATTTACAGCTCCAATCTTTATAGCGCTTTCATCTATTTCATCTAAAAATTCCATTACAGTCAGCTTATGGGGTATAGTGACGCTGACGCCTTTAATGCCAAGTCCCCTTATTCCAGCAACGGCTGAAGCCACGTCTTTAACATTAAATGCAAGATAAACTCCTTTATATCCTGTATCGGCAAATGCACTGTTATGCATAACAGGACTAAGACTGTGAGATATGGGATCTCCAATAACGCAAAAAAGAGAAGTGTTCGCATCAATATCCATAATTGTTATACCTCGAAAATGTAAAATGCTGAATTCTTATACTCCCAACTCCCCGCCCTTAACCTTTTGGATACGAACCAAGCAATTTAAGGTACTGGCAGAGGTTTTTCATTTTTGATACTGTATCCTGAACTTTTGGATCTTCGATATGTCCCTCTAAATCAACAAAGAAAAAGTAGCTCCAGTTTTCGTGTTTTGTTGGCCTTGACTCAAGCTTAAGCATGTTTATTCCGGATTTTGCAATTGGCTCCAGGAGTCTGTAGAGAGCTCCTGGAACGTGAGAAATTGCGAACATAATTGATGTTTTATCGTTTCCTGTCATGTGAATTTCATCTCGCCCAATTACCAGAAACCTGGTTATATTTTTTGAAAAATCCTCAATTTTAGATGCAACTATTTGCAAATTATACAATTTTATGGCTTCACTACTTGCAATTGCGGCTGCGTCCGAATTTTCAGCGGCTTTTTGGGCTGCATAAGCCGTGCTGCTACATTCTTTTGGCACAATTTCAGGCAAATTTTTTCTGAGCCATTCTCGACACTGCCCGATTGGTTGAGGATGCGAATATATCACCTTGATATCATCTAAGTTCCCTGTTTTAGATAAAAGATCCAAAGAGATATCAAGATATAATTCAGCACATATTTTTAGATTGGATTCAAAGAAGATGTCCAGGGTATAATTTACAGCCCCCTCTATGGAATTCTCAACAGGCGTAACTCCGTAATTGCATGTACCTTTTTCAACTTCGGAAAATATGTCCCGGATACTCGGCTGTGGAACAAATGACACGCTGTGTCCGAAATGCTTAATAGCGGCAATATGGGTGAATGTGGCTTCAGGCCCAAGATATGTTACTATCTGTGGCTTTTGAATTTCACGGGATGCTGCAATTATTTCTGTGAAAATATGATGTAGCGCATCATTATTTAAAGGACCTTTGTTGATACTTGAAAGCCTCTTGATAATTGTTGTTTCACGTGCGCTGTCTAAAATCGGCTCATTGTTTAGTCCCTTGATTTGTCCAATGTCCTTTGCAAGCAGAAGCCTTCTGTTGATAAGATCAAGAATATTGTCGTCAATATCATCTATGGATTTCCGCAAAGTATCAATTTTTGAAGTTGAATCATCATTTTTAGGATTTTCGGAATTTGCCATAATACAGACCTCGTAAATTTTTG